>JAILHX010000048.1 GCA_024695565.1 Saccharofermentans sp.
GGAATGATGTCAGACATGGCTTTGCGGAGTCTCTGGTCAGGCGTCGTTCCGCGCTTCTGCATGACGGGATCCATAAATCCTCTGACAAATGTAACTTGAGGAAAACGCCTGCCGAGTTCCCTGTAGATGAAGTCTATATCACAGCCCATAAACCTGTGAACGCAAACAGGGAAAATGATCACCACGGGTGGGATTTTCGGGAGCTTGTTAAGACAATCCGTAACACCTTCTATCGTGGTCTCTTCGATCCTTCCTGAATGCGTCATGTCGTCTTCTTCGAGAACGACTGATGAGAACCTTCCTATCTCGCCCATCTCAGCGGCCGTCATGACAACACCGCGCAGGCAGTTGTCGGCGCAGATGTATATCTGGTGCGCTTCGGGGATCCTGAATCCGATGTGCACGATGTTCCATGTGCCGTGAACAGGCGCGTTGAATTCGAGACCGTTTGTAAACGGCTTCGGGAATGAGGCTTCTCCTATTCTTACTTTCTCATCACTTGATGTTGGCATAAGAAGTTTTTACGTTTACTCCGTCTAATCTTCCGATCTTTCCTGTGATCTCACTGATGTAATCCTGGGGCGCGTTGATGGCGATCATGATGATGCTGATCCCTTTCTCGCGGTAGGGCACGCCCATTCTTCCTATGATGTACTGGCCTGCCTCGTGAAGAAGAGCGTTGAGCTTTTCTACTGATTCAGGATTCTCTACGATGACAGATATTGCTGCAACTCTTGTATCCATATGATTACCTCAGCAGATCCTCGGCAAGAGTTCGTTGCCGGGCTTCGGAAGATATGTCTGTCCTCCGACTTCAGTAGTCATGACTACTCTTCCAACTTCCGTGTCTGTCACCTCGCCGATGATGGCCGCGCCTTCCGTGTACTTAGCAGCCTTCAGGACTTCAACTACAGCGTCTGCTTTATCAGCAGGACACATCATTACCATTCTTCCTTCGCATGCAAGATACAGGGGCTCTAACCCCAGAAGTCCCGTTACTCCGCGCACTTCATCGGCAACCGGGACATCGCTTCTGTTGACCCTGATGCCGACACCTGCTTCATCTGCGATCTCATAGAGAACGGTGCCGACGCCGCCTCTTGTCGCATCTCTGATAACGTGCATCTCAGGGCAGACTTCAAGAGCTCTTCTGACCGGTTCCCAGAGAGGCGCACAGTCAGATGTTACTTCTGCTTCAATGCCGTATTCGTCACGCGCAAGCAGGATAGCCGTGCCGTGTCTTCCGACGTCACCTGTTACGATGATCTTATCGCCGGGCTTTGCGAACCTGCCTGATGTGCTGATGCCTTCTTCAATGACACCGACACCGGCAGTCGTGATGAAGATCTTATCGACCTGGCCCTTGCCTGCAACCTTCGTGTCGCCTGCAACGATGTTTACGCCGGCTTCTCTTGCAGTCTCACCCATGGTCTTTGCAATGAGCTCCAGGTCTTCTATGGGAAGTCCCTCTTCAATGATGTAAGAACATGTCAGATAGAGGGGCTTAGCGCCCATGCATGCGAGATCGTTGACAGTACCGCAGACAGCAAGTCTTCCGATGTTGCCGCCCGGATATTTCCAGGGGGAAACGATGAATCCGTCAGTAGACATCGCGATACGTCCTTCGGGCTTAGGAAGAACTGCCGCATCGTCAGCTGTAAAATACTCGTTGCCGAGGTTCTTCTTAAATATCTCACCGATGAGCTCGGATGTTTTTCTTCCGCCGCTTCCGTGAGCCAATGTGATTACTTCTTTCATGACTGTCCTCCGTACATATAGAATGCAGAGCATGCGCCCTCGTCAGATACCATGCATGCGCCGACCGGGTGATCGGGATTGCACACCTTGCCGAAGAGCGGGCACTGGTTAGGCTTGATTCTTCCCTGCAGAACGTTTCCGCATTTGCATCCTGTCTTCTTCTCATATTCCATCTTCGGGACCGAATGCTTCTTACGGGCATCGTAATCAGCATATTCATCCCTAAGTTCAACGCCCGAATCCGGGATCGTTCCGATTCCGCGCCACTCAGCGTCGCACGGCTTTAAGAACTTATCTACCAGTGCGCATGCTGCAGGGCTTCCTTCGTCGGTTACGACTCTCGGATATGCATTTACGAAGAACGGCTTGCCTTCGGAAAGCTTCATTACCGTAACGCTCAATGCCGTAAGAAGTTCTTCTCCAGTAAATCCTGCGATCGTTCCGCTGACGCCCTTTGCTGCCATATCCTTGCAAAGCTTGGTTCCGATTATCGCGTGAACGTGTCCTGGGTAAAGATAAGCATCAGTTGAAGATGCCATCGCTTCATAAGCTCCGGGCATTGTCTTATTTGCAGTAAGGAGCGAGAAGTTATTTATGCCGTCTCTTATCGCGTTCTTAACGGAGATAACGTCAGACGGTGTCGTTGTCTCGAATCCTACGGATAAGAAGACGACCTGTTCTTCAGGATGATCCTTCGCGTATTTCTCCGCGTCGATTGGTGAATATACGACCTTCACCTTGCCGCCTTCGGCACGTGCCTGCTGGAGACTCTTAACATTGCCGGGAACTCTTACGAGGTCACCGAAAGTCGTGATCGTGCAGCCCTTCTCGAGTGCCAAGTAAACTGCCTCATCAATGTAAGAGGCAGGCGTAACACATACGGGACAGCCGGGTCCTGAGATCAGGTTGATCTTCGGAGATAAGAAGTTTCTTATTCCCTGTCTGAAAATCTCGTGAGTATGAGTCCCGCAGACTTCCATAATCCTTACGGAAGGGCCGTCGTATTCTTCGAGATATTTCCTCATATCAGATGTATCTGAGATAACGGTCATGCCTGGTTCTCCTTCAATACCTTTTCTGATTCGGACTTGTCATCGTCAGTGATCTTTGCGATCGCGCAGCCTGCGTGAACCATTACGTAATCACCGGGTTCCAAGTCGTCCAAGAGCTCAGCAGAGATCTCTCTTTTTGCGCCCGTGCAGTCGACCATGGCAACGCCGTCCTTAACGCTGATAACCTTAGCTGATAATCCTACACACATATATATGTCCTCCTTAATTGTTTATCCTGTTCATTCCGTAAAGCGCCTGACCCAAAGCGATTCCTCCGTCGTTCGGCGGAACCATATGGTGGAGCAATACTTTAAATCCGTTATCTTCCAATATATCTGCCGTAAGCTTTGTCAGTAACTTGTTCTGGTAACATCCTCCGCTTAAAGCAACGACATTTATGTCTCCTGCTTTCGCTATCGCCATCTTAGCTACGCCATTGGCGAGCATGTAGTGGAACCCGTAAGCAAGTCTTCTGATATCAGTACCCTTAAGCTTTTCTTCTGCAATGAGCTTTACAATTCTGTCAGTTGCGACTACATCTTCTTCAATTAATTCAGGGCACTCGAAAACCTTATCCCCCTGATATTCCAGAGCCTTGAATTCAAGTGCAGTCGCAGCCTCGCCCTCAAAACTCTGCTCGTACTTAATTCCGAGTATTGCGCTTACGGCATCGAAAAGCCTTCCGCAGCTTGTCGACACGGCGGTGTTAACTCTGTTGTCATGCATCGCCTTGAACATCTTGAACGTGCCCTGTCTTATGAGACCAAGTTCATTGCACTTTGTTTCTGCCGCGTCACCATAGATATCGATGAGCATCGATATGGCAATCCTGAATCCTTCCCTGGAAGCAACATCTCCTCCTGTGTGAAGGAATGGTCTGATGTGTCCTGCGCGCTCGAAGTCACTGATGCTGCACTTCAAGATCTCACCGCCCCAGATGGTTCCGTCTGTACCATAACCCGTGCCGTCTAATGAGATTCCGATAACGTCATCCGTGTAATCGTTTTCCGCCATGCAGGATAAGATGTGAGCGTAATGGTGCTGCACTCTGATGAGTTCCAATCCCGATTCTTCCGCTGCCGCAGACGAGTTATAGGAAGGATGCAGGTCGCATACTGCATGTGTGGGTTTTGCTTCCAATAAAGTAAGCATTCTCCCCGCAGATTCTATGAGCGCATTCTTGCCCTTGATGTCTGTCAGATCTCCGATATAAGAAGACGGATACATCAGGCTGTTTACAGCAACGCAGAATGTGTTCTTAAGTTCTCCGCCGTATGCGATAACTGAGCCCGTGAAAGGCTTGGTCATCATGTAGGGAAGCGGTGCAAAACCGCGGGAGCGCCTGATCATGTAAGGCTTGCCGTCATAAAAATCCATGACCGAATCATCTGCTCTTATCCTGATCTTCCTGTTGTGGGTAAGGATCACATCGCAGTATGCCTTTATCTCAGATCTTGCATCATCGTCATTCCTGCAGATGGGAAGTCCTGAGAGATTGCCGCTCGTCATTACCAAGCAGGAAGGCATATCAATACCGTCATCGTAATCGAAGATAAGGCTCTGAACAGGCGCATAAGGAAGCATTACTCCCAGCATCGGATTGCCGGGTGCGACCTGCTCTGCAAGAGCTGAATCTTCACGCCTCTTAAGCAGTATTATCGGTTTCTGGTGTCCTGTTAAGATCTCACGCTGATAGTCTTCGATATAGCAGTTCTTTAAGACTTCTTCTTCGTTTCTCATCATGAGCGCGAACGGCTTTGCGGGACGGTGCTTCAGTTCGCGAAGCCTTCTTACAGCATCGTTATCGTAAGCATTGCATGCCAGGTGGAATCCTCCGATTCCCTTTATCGCAGCTACGCCGCCGTTTGCAATTACAGAGCGCACATAAGTAATCGCATCCCTGCCCTTACGGTTTTCGGCATCATCAAGAATGAATACTTCAGGTCCGCACTTGTTGCAGCATACAGGCTGCGCATCGTATCTTCTTGTAGCAGGATCGTAGTATTCCCTGCTGCAGTCAGGACACATCGGGAACTCCTTCATCGATGTCCTCTCGCGGTCATAAGGAAGCGCATCCAGGATCGTGAGACGCGGCCCGCAGCATGTGCAGTTAATGAACGGATGAAGATATCTTCTGTTGTTCTTGTCGAAGAGTTCTTCCAGGCACTCATCACATATCGCGATGTCGGGAGATACGAATATCTCGCCGGATGTTTTCGCGCTCTCGATAATGCTGAAATCACCGTAAGAAGGAACGTCTTTTACCTTAACGTCCATCTTCAGAATGGCAGCTCGCTTCGGCGGCTTGTTCTTAATAAGGTCAATGAACTTATCGACCTGTTCTTCTTCACCCTGCGCATAGATCTCGACATAAGGGCCAAGGTTAGACACACTTCCCTTTATGCCAAGAGAAGCAGCGTGTCTTGCGACCGTGGGTCTGAATCCCACGCCCTGGACTATGCCGTAAACTTTAATGCGCTTCGTTACCAATTTAAGTTCTCCCGCTGATTGCAAAGCACTTCATGTCTACCCAGTTGCCTTCATAATCAGGCACGAGTTCCTTAAGGCAGATGTCGGCTGCGATCGTATCGTAACCGCCGTTTCTTACCATATCTATAAACTCATCTTCTTCTGTGATCCTCTTATCGCCATCCTGCTTAACAGAGTCGTGGAGCTTAAAGAATGTTGCAATGTCTAAGTCAACACCTGCATCCCTTAATGTCTTGCCGACAACTTCGTCGTGGCATACCAGGGTTCTGCCCTTAATGCCTTCAGGAATGCTGTCCTTATAAACGGGGCTTAAGATCTCAAAATCTCTGCCCAGATATTCGCATGCATCTATTCCTGATGAAGATGCAGCGATGAGGTTTTTTGCGCCCCTGATATTCCTGATATCGTCAAGCGTGAGATCGATGTGATCACTGCCGTATGTAAGAGGTGTCATACCTACTACGAGCTGTTCGATCTTACTATCAGGAGTGTCCAAAGCGAACTCATCTATCAGCGCCTTATATGCTTCCTTCTCGCCCTCGTTATAGAGCTTCATTCCGTTTGTGATAACAGGAATTACAGGGATATCCACCTTGCTCTCGATGAGCCTTTTAAGCGCTTTATAGTCAGTGCCGATCGTTGCAGGCACGGGTGTTCCGATTACAGCGACAAAAGATGTGTCGATACGTTCTGCTGCAGCCTTTATCTTCGATGCGAGGAGCTCGTCACGGCCCAGTATCGCATCCATGTCGCGGAGCCCTGCTGAGAATACCGCGCTTCTTGTCTCGTGCCATCTGGGCTCGTCGAAACCGCAGACATTGCCCGTACATCCGCCCGCATCGATTATTACTATCAGCGCGCCCATCGAATAGAGAACGCCGGAGGCACCTGACTGGTCAGGTGCAAAAGGTGTCAGAACTTTTCTTAATCCCTTCATGCCTTTGCCTCCTTCATGCTCTCGAAAACCTTATCCATCAGATCCCTTATTCCCTGATATCCGAACGGTCTCGTGTCCTGGTTCCAGGCAACATTCGGAATGTCGGGGCAATAGAATTTTGCATCCTTGCCTATAGTCACATCTGCATCAGACTGCGAGATCTTGTAGTAGAGCATCGTCGGCTCCATGTTGCAGTAGATCTTCGTGTCAGGCGAGAGCATAGCCAGGTTCTTCACATACACGAAGTTCTCAGGTGCCAGCGTCGCATAGATCTCGCCAACTTTAAATCCCATTCTGGTAAGGCTCAATGCAAGTTCAAATGCATTCGCATTCGTGCATTCACCGACGTTTATCTTAAGATCCGGATATGCATTCTTAAGTCTGGCTATTGCTTCATCTGCTTCGGCCTTTTCCCTGCTGTCATCGATATCAATTCCTGCAACGCTTGCCAGTGCCTTATACTGCGAATTGATCTTACCGCTTGAGTAAACTCTCGTAAGTTCGATATAAGGAATGTTAAGTCTTCTGTTCATGTCTTCTGCTGCAGCTCTTGCTTCAGGATCTATGACGATATTGAAGTTGGCAGAAGCCATCTTAAGAAACTCTTCGTAAGTTCCGCAGGTCGATATCTGTCTTATGTTCCTGATCCCTGCGTTAGTCAGATAGTCTTTGAGCTCGGTGTTTTCGAGCGGGGCAAAACCACCAATGATGTTGACCGAACGCGCATCCTTCTCCATGGGTTCAAGGAGCGAATAGATCGTCTGTCTGACATAAACCATCGGCGGACGGCGTCCTTCTCTGGTAAGCGCATACATGTAGCAGGGGCGCACTTTGATGCCTTCGAACTCTCCATCAATAAGAGCTTCCTCAGCCTTCCTGCAGACTCTGTCCATATCGGTCCCAAGAAGAGCATCAACGCATGTGATGCAGATCATGACGACCTTCGGGATCTTCTTTCCGTTATCTCTTAAGAATTCAAGAACTTCCTTTATGGCACCCGGAATCTTATTGAGATGACGTCCGGTTACGAGATCAGGTTCACTCATCTCGAGATAGAAAAACCTGTTCTTGTATTCGGGCATGGAAGATATCAGTGAAGTGTTTCTTCCGCAGCATCCCGGAGCTACGATCAGCATTATCGATTCAGGGACAGAAAGGCCCGCTCTCTTAACGCCGAATCCTTCGGCACCGGGAGAGTTATATGCGAGAGTCGCGGGTGAACTGTAAACGAGATTGCTGCCCGACAGGAGTTCTGCGGGAATATCGTTCTTACCGCGGTTTAAAATCTCTTCAGCTGTAAAACAAATTGCTTCGCGCTTCATTACTTAACCTTCCAAAAGGATCTTTGCCAGATCTATAAATCTTTGTGCCGCCTCGGAATCGTTGGCACCTTCAACGACTGTCATGCCCTTGTCTTCACAAAGTGTGATGTCATCGCTTCTCGGGATCTTTGCGACGATATCCACATCGTGCTCTTCGGCAAACTCTTTTACCTTCTCATCTTCGCCGGGAACATTACGCTTGTTGAGTATTATTCCCCTGACGCTCGCATAACCCCTGTCTTCGAAGTTTCTTACTGCCTGGCAGATATTGTTGGCAGCATAGAGCGCCATCTTCTCGCCTGAAGTAACGATCAGGACCTGCTCTGCATAACCCTCTCTGATCGGAGCAGCAAAACCGCCGCAGACAACGTCGCCTAAGACATCGTAGAGAACGACGTCAGGCTTATATTCTTCGAACAGACCCAGTTCATCGAGGAGATTAAATGTCGCAATGATTCCTCTTCCTGCACATCCCAACCCCGGTGTGGGTCCGCCTGTCTCAATGCAGAGGACTCCTCCGAATCCTTCCTGGGAGATCTCTTTTGCCGATTGCGGCTCCACGCCGTCCTTGAGGATCTCGATAACCGGCTTTAAGGGTTTGCCGCCCAGCAGATTGATCGTTGAATCCGCCTTGGGGTCACAGCCGATCTGGATTACGCGCTTGCCCATGCTCGCGAAAGCTGCCGACAGATTTGATGTGACTGTCGACTTGCCGATTCCGCCCTTGCCGTAAATTGCGATCTTAAGCATAAAAAACTCCTCTATCATCTGACCTGACGATAAAGAAGCCCAATACGTGCTTATAGCACTATATTCAAAAGACTATTCCCGCTTGGATATTCCTCACCGTCAGAGTCGTTTATCTATAAAGTTGTTGCGCATCAAGAACAGGTGTAACAGCTGATCTCTTTGCACATACAGAATAGCATGCCTCGTGTTATTAATCTATTCTTTTGCAGTAAAAGAATAAAAGAACAACGGTTATTCGCGTTTTATGCACGCCTTCGAAAACCCTCTAATCCCTATTGGACACTTGTTACAAATTATTTATTTTGAGAATCAAACTTTTTACCTAATTCTATTAACATTCGAAGAATCATTTGATAAAATCGAAATTGCATGGGGTAGAACACAAGCGAAATCCCTTAATATTTTTTTAGGAGGATCATTAACATGTCAGAAAATGCACCACTTCCGGGCGGCCAGAGAGCTAAGTCAATTGTTGCAATGGTACTTGGTATCTATTCGATCATTGGCGGTTGGTATTTTGGTAACGGCCTTGTATTCGCTATCGTAGGTCTCGTTCTTGCTTCTCAGGTTGCAAAGGACGGATTCGAGAACTCTTTATCTAAGGTTGGTAAGATCACAAGCATCATCGGCTTGATCGGTTCCATCCTCGGTTTGATCATCTGCATCATTGTTTACATAGTAATCATTGGCGGAACAATCGGAATGGGAGTTTATGCCAGCCAGTACGGCTGATAATTAACCTGCCAAAAAGCAAATGCCGTTCGGGATCTCCGGACGGCATTTTTATTGCTTGTTTTTTCGCTATCTTAAGAAGGGAACACCGGAACGTATCCGCTGTCTTCAACTATCTTCTGCCCTTCGGGGGAAAGCATAAAGTCAATTGCCTCATAAACATTCCCGTTGGTCTCGCCCTTACGGTAAACGGCATAGATGCTGCTCGTGACAGGATACTCACCGCTCGCGATGTTTTCGATGTTAGGTTCAATACCGTCAACAGATATCATCTTAACTCCGCCTTCACCAAGCATGCCGGTTACATAGTATCTGAATGAGATGCCTATGGGGCTTCCGAACAATGCCGTGTAGTCAGGTACGATCGGGGTGTCACCCATGAAGTTTTCGAGGGCTGTCTGAGAACCGCTCCCTTCATTACGTCTCATTGCAGCGATCTGCTTATAAGGACCTCCCACTTCATTCCAGTTAGTGATCTCACCTGAGTAAATGCCTCTTATCTGGTCCGAAGTAAGATCAGACACCGGATTATCCGCATTAACGATAAATACGAAGGCTTCTCTTCCGATCTCGACCATCTCGAGTTCAACGCCGTTCTCAGCCGCATAAGCGAGTTGTTCTTCCGAAGGTTTAACGCCGATCACGATATCGCAGTCACCGTCAACGATAGCCTTGTAAGCGCCGCGCGTATTTGTGTAATGCATCGAGCTGCTATCTTCGTAAGTCTCGCCGTTAAAAATGACCGAATCTTCAGGATATATGCTCTCGACAAATCCCGCGTACATCGGCAGCAGCGCAGCCGCTCCGTCGATCGTCGGAATGTCACCTTCAAGCCTTGCTGCACCGTCAGCAGATGAGATGTTCTCAGAACCCGTAAACGGCACATAGTTGCCGACTTCAACACTCATCTTGAGCATGCCGGGCGAATGGTGGCTTATGACTCTCTTGATGAACAGCTGGTAGATTCCGGTATCAAGCCCCGCAAAAAGCGCAATGACAAGTGCGATCACCGCTATCTGTTTTCCCAATTTCTTCTTATCCATATTCACCATCCCCAATTCGCGATCATCTCAACGATCGATATCTGCTGCCAGAGCTGGTATCCGTGGATCATGAGGCCGCATGTTACGCCGGTTCCTATGACCATTACTATTGCCAGTATCGTGATAAATGTCTTGTCTTTCATAATGCGCCTCACATGTGGGCAAGGGCTGCCGAGAGCAAAGCGACGAATGCGATCTCGCCGATCACACCGAGCAGGAAGTATCCCGAGATGCAGCCGAATACTATGGCTTTTACCTTCCTGGCGCCCTTTTTCTTTACTTTTATAACCTCGATAATGAACAGAGCAAGGAAAACGACAAATGTGATCGGTATCATTCCAAACATGCAAAAGGACAGAATCTCGTTAAGGATTCTCTCCAAAGTTATCGCTGCCATAATAAGTGCTGATACGGTTTCCATTTCTTAATCCTCCATTTTTATCTTTTTCCGCCTTGCGCCTCACATGTGTGAGATGCCTTCTGAGAACAATATGATCAGTAACGCTTCTACAACGAGATACGAGAAAGCCGCGCCTGAGATAATGCCATACGTCACAGCCGCCGTCTTTTTCTCCTCGCCTTTTTTATATTTACGTGTGTGTCTTATTGAATTTACCAGGCAGACTACGAAGAACACCAGCGCTGCAACGAACAAGACGATCAAAACAACCAAAAGCAGATATTCATCCATCACTGCCTCCCCAGAGAATCCCTGTATTCTTCAACTTCATTCCTGCTGAAAGAAGATATCAGTCTGCAGTCATTCTCATCGAGCAGTCTGTAATGGCTC
>JAILHX010000081.1 GCA_024695565.1 Saccharofermentans sp.
TTCTGGTACTATTGGCATTAACGGTATTTATGGTATTCCTGCTGCCTGGCATAATCATGGGTGGAACGATCGTATGACAGACCGGAACAAAGGTATATTGATAACAGCTATTTGTGTAGTGATCAGCCTGCTGCCTGTTGCAGCGGGCTTGATCCTGTTTAACAGACTGCCGGATCAGCTCCCTATCCTCTACACATTTGAGGGCGAGGTCAATATGCTCGCAAATAAGACGGCCTGCATAACGCTGATCCCTGCAACATGCGCTGTTATTACTCTTGTTCTCGGAATCTTACTCAGATCATTTATTAAGAAATCCGCCGGATTCTACTTAGCGGTATTAATGACCGCGCCCGTCTTCTCGTTCTCTATTCAAACAATGACTTTGTCCGTAGGGGCATTCGGCTTTGCAGTAACGGATATGACCATAACGATGATCCTTCTAGGAGTCTTATTCTATCTTCTCGGTGCGATAATACCGGCCATAGGTCCAAACCCTTTGATCGGCGCAAGATTTCCCTGGTTAAAGGATAACGATGAAGCTTGGTATAAGACCCAGGTCTTTACGGGCAGATTCATGATCGTATCAGGTCTGATAATAATAATCGACGCATTCTTCGAGATCGGCGGCATGACCGGTGACATCATTCTGATCCTGGCCGCAGTCATCATTCTTGTCATCGCTTCGGGAATCTATTCGTACATGGCTGCAAACCGCTGAAAGACTTCTTGATTTTACTTGATCTGATCGTAATCCCAGATAAGTTCTTCCATGGTCTGATACAGACGGTCAGGTTCAACGGGCTTGGACAGATGGGCATTCATTCCAACCTGCAAAGATCTTTGTACGTCTTCATCGAAAGCATTGGCAGTCATTGCGATGATCGGGACAGCCTTCGCGTCTTTCCTGTCAAGAGCGCGGATGGCTTCAGTCGCAGCGAGACCGTCCATGTCAGGCATCTGCCAGTCAACAAGGATCAGGTTATAAGGCTCGTGGCGCACGTGGCGGAGCTTGACCTTCTCTATGCCTTCAGCACCGCTCAGAGCAACTTCAGCAGCGATACCTGCCTGCTCTAACACGAGCTTTGCATGTTCGCATGCTACAGAATCGTCATCGATGATGAGCACAGCCATATCACCCGGATGGATATTGAGTTCTTCTTCGACCGTATCCTTATGTTCGGAATCAGTTAACGTAACTGATACGATGAATGTCGTGCCCTCACCCTTCTTACTCTCAACACGGATCGTGCCGTTCATCATCTCGATGATATTCTTGGTGATTGCCAGACCAAGCCCTGACGAACCGTATTTGTTGGTAGACGTAGCATCTTCCTGCGCAAACGTATCAAAGATATGCGGCAGAAATTCCTCACTCATTCCGATACCCGTATCGGTTATCGTAAACTGCAGGGTTGATCTGTCATCGAACTGTGCCGTCCTCTGAATATCAAGAGAAATGTCTCCGCCCTCAGGTTTGAACTTTACTGCATTACCCAATATATTGATCAGGATCTGGCGGAGCTTCATGTTGTCGCCGATATAGTAATCGTCAACCTGCCCCTTAATGTTGCAGCTGTAATTCTGCTTCTTATCAAGACACTGTCCGCTGAACATGGTATTGATGGATTCGAGCATCTTCGAGAATGAGAATTCCTCGTTCTTCAGGATCATTCTTCCTGACTCGATACGGTACATATCAAGGATGTCGTTGATAAGGTTCAGAAGGTGCTCTGCAGAAGTTCCGATCTTAACAAGATATTCCTTCGTCTTCTCAGACGTCTCAGGATCGTTAAGAGCGATTTTATCAAGACCGATGATCGCATTCATGGGAGTACGGATCTCATGGCTCATATTGGACAGGAAAGCAGTCTTGGCTTTATTGGCCTGCTCTGCAGATCTGAGAGCATCGCCAAGCGCTTCATGCTGGGCCATATTTTCGCGCATCTCCGTATCGATAACAGTCAGACCCAGACCGATTGCATGGACCTGATGATCATCACGTTCTTCAAGATGTCTTACGCCCGCAACTCTTATCATCTCGTAGTATTCGCGGCCGCCGCGCTTTGCCAGATATCTGTATGCCAGGATCGGCTCTTTGCTCAGGCCCTCGCGGATATTATCGGGATCGATAAAATTAAGGAAACCTTCGCGGTAACTCTCTTCGACCGAGTTCTCCGCATACCATGAGAAACGTTCATGGAACGGGAACTTAATGCCTTCAGCCGTCTGTTCGTTATCACTGATATCACCCCTGTAACAGACACCTTCATCGCTGTCAAGATCGATATAATACACACTGCGGTAATCACTCGACATCGCAGTGATCATGCTGTCCTGAACCGTTCTTTTCTTCTCCTCTTCAAGGAGCTTGGTCTGGAGAGAGAGCTTCTCTTCCATCTGCTCCTGCTTGATACGGTTGGAAGCTTCAGAGGTCTCATGCTCTATCGTGAGACGTGTATTTTTTCTGATCTGATAGATGATAAATATGAACATACTGACGAGGACCAGAGCAGCGAGCATTGACTGAATAAGGCTTCTGATCACGATACTCTGTGAAACAGGATAGATCTGTTCTGCAATGACAGTCTCTTGGATGAGATATGTCAGCATCCAGTCGGTTCCGGATACGGGAACAAAGCTCAGTGTTTCAGTCGTGCCGTTGTATGTAAATGTGACTTCGCCGCGCTTTCCGCCCTGGAAATCAGCTAAGAACTCCTCATATGTACCGGAATTCAGTTCAGCATTTTTCATAGCATCAAGGAGGTTGTCCTCTACGGCAAGACCGCCAAGGTAAACGTTAGTCAGGGCGATACCGTCTCTGGTGTAGATGTTACAGAAAGTCGTATCCGTATCATCTGACTTCATGGATACACCCTAGAGCATCTCGTTCATGTCTATCTCCATGAAGCATGCCTTGAGTTCTTTGCCGTCCAAAACCATGTCATCTACGGGGACGGCAATAATGACTTTCTTCTCGGCGGTATCAAGATTCAATATGGAGATCTCCGGTTCTGAGATCGTCATATAGTCAAAGTGATAATCCGAGATGTTCGTCTGGGTTCCGAGTGATGTGTAGATCAGACCGTCGCTGTCAACAAAAGCAAACTTATCGAGCTTATAGATCCGCTTCATTCTGGCCTGATAGACCTGAAGATGCTAAATATCGGACAAGTCTTCCCCGGTCATCAGTTCGAGAGCGACGTTCATGTCTTCGATCTTCTTGTTGAGATTGGCAGATACGACCTGTTCTCTCCTTCCGGCAAGCTCATCAAGATACAGAAGACTGACATATTCTACAGCCTTCTCCGTATCTCTGGTAGCCATCAGTCCCGTAAGGATAGTACCTACCAATAACACGAGAAGGAAAACGATACTACCGATGATGGCAATCGTAACGGTGCTCTTACTCTTGGAATGCTTCATGAGAACATCTCCCTGCTATGAGTTTTTGTCCCGTCTTATAAAAAATCTTTATTTTAAAATTAAATCATAGATTTTTGATAATGCGGTTGGGACAAATACATTTCCAAATGCCCGAAAACGGTACGGACAGCGTTCACAAATAATTTACTTTGATTATCAAAGTATTGCCCGACATTTGCCTAGATTACCTGTATTGCAAAATTCAAAGAGGGATTATTATTCGGCTATAAGCTCTAAAGCTTAATGTATTCATCTTTTAGGCATTGTTCTTCAATGCAAAGGAGGTAAATATGAATTACAAAGTATATAACAACAACTCAAGTGAATGGGTTTTATTGATCCACGGATTAGGCGGAAGCATTAATACATGGAAATATCAGATCAATGATCTGAAGGACTTCAACGTAATAGCAGTAGATCTCGAAGGTCACGGCGGTTCTTCATTCGAGAAGTCAAGGCATCTGTTATCGAGAACGGCAGCTGAGATCAATGAGGTATTGGAACAGGAAAAAATCGACAAAGTCCACATCGTCTCATTGTCACTCGGAACGCTTGTCGCAATGGAATTTGTTTATCAGTACAAAGAAAAAGTCAGATCAGTCGTACTCGCAGGTTTTGTAATGAACCTTGGAATCGGCTACAAGACGCTTCTGGCACTGGTGGAAGGCTTCAAATACATAATTCCCAAGAGGTTCTTCTACCCCATGTTCGCCAAGATCATGATGCCGTTCAAGAACCATAAGAAGTCCAGGGACATCTTCATCAGAGAATCATTCAAGATGAAGGGCGCCGCATTCAGAATGTGGCTGTCCGAATTATTCAGGGCGCAGTTCAAACTCAAGGAATACATCAGGATCATTCAGGAGAATAATCTGTCTGTATGCCTTATCTCCGGCAAACAGGACTACTTCTTCGTCAGAAGCGTAAAAAGAGCCCACAGAAAGATGAGTGACTCATCACTCTACTTTATCGATAAGTGCGGCCACGTCTGCAGCATCGAGAAGCACGAGATCTTCAATCACCTGGTGCTGAATTTCCTGAACGGACTGAACAATCCCCAGCTTGCAATTGCCTGAATATCAGACGACCAGCCTCTTTACATAAGGATGTACGAGCAGAGGATTTACCTGAACCTTTACAGTGTCCCCTTCCTTTACAGTACTGCCGGTAACGTCAACAGTCATGTGAGACACACCGATCCTGCCGATTACAGGGCTCATCTTACCGTTGATGCAGACGCTTAAGACAGGCACTTCACGGATCTTCCTGAGCATGTTCTTAAGGACATTCTGAACAGAAAAATCCAAAGCACTTCTCTGAATCAGTCCGACTCCGCAGCCGGTTCCGATCCTTACGACTGCAAGGTCGCTGTCTCTTTTGAGATACGCTTCACCGCTGTATCCGATGTGCTCACCTTCCTGTCTGTTGCACACGGAAAACACCTGGGATTCGAGCCAGACAGCCTCTTCGAGATCGCACTTGACTGACACTTTTCCGAGGATCGCACTGCCCACTCTGACGGCGTCAAAACCCAAAGCGCCGAAGGTCAGTGCGGCCTTGGAATTGGCGATGTGGCAGATGCCGGGATCAACGCCTTTTGCCCTGATCTTGGCAACGGCCTGCTTAAAGATACTTACCTGCTTTTCAACGCTCTTTTTGTAGTTATTCGTGCTGCCTGCCAGATGTGAAAAGCACCCTTCAAATGAGAAATAATCAGTATAGTGCTTGAAGTCCGGCATACGGTCGCAGTTAAATCCGTATCTTCCGAGGCCTGAATCTATCTGGATGTGGACTCTCGGGCGCTTTCCCGTAAGTTCATGAATATCGAGTAATACAGGGATCTGCTTCTCGCTCCCCAAAGCAATGGTGACATTATGGGTTACCATGAGGAGCAGCTCACTGAAATCAGTTATCGGAGTCAGCATCAGGATATCCGCATCACACCCTTCCCTCCTCAGGGCAACCGCTTCACAGACGGATGTAACGGCATACATGAATATGTCCTGATCCTTGATGATGTTATATAAATTGGCTACGCCAAGACCGTAACCGTTCTCCTTCACCACCGCGATCACCTTTGCACCGGTAGTCTTCTTTATAAGCTTTACATTATTGACGATAGCTTCCTTCTTGATGACAAGGGTAGCATTCTTGTCAAAGCAGCTGTTGCTGTTAATCTGATCTAAAAAGAGTTCATCGCACATAGAATTACCTCCCTTTCTGCATTAAGGTTAATTCCGCGACTCTTCAAATCATCTTCATATCAGCATCAAAACGACAACAACATTGTGAGAAAAATCAGGCTAAAGTTAGGCAGACACCGGATTTCTGATATTATATGTTTATTGTTTTTAGGGGGATCTATATTAATGAGCAGCATCAGAACCAACTATGAGAAATGGTACGAAGGCGACGGTTACTATTGGGGCACCGAGCCTGCAGGGTTCTGCGATGAGCTTATCGCATTATGCCCGCCGTCCAAGGATAAGAAGGTTCTTGATATCGGCTGCGGCGAAGGCAAAGACGCTGTTTACATGGCTCTAAAGGGTTACGATGTAACAGCCTTCGACCTCACGGAGAACGGCATCAGGAAGACCCTCCGCCTTGCAGAAGAAAAGGGCGTTAAGATCAACGCTTATGTTGATGACATAAATGTTTTCGAGACAACCGAAAAATATGACATCATATATTCTTCCGGAACCATACAGTATCTTTTCGAAGAGAATAAAAAAGGATTCTTTGAAAAGCTCGGGAAGATCACTAAGAAGAACGGTATCGTTTTCTTCAACGTGTTCGTCGAAAAGCCGTTCTTGGAACTCCCTCCCGACTGGGACAAGGAAGAAAAGATGTGGAGACCGGGCGAGCTGTTCTCTTACTTACCTGACTGGAAATTCCACAGAATAGATGAAGTCATCTTCGAAGATGACAGCAACGGAATTTTGCACTATCACTGCATGGATACGATAATCTGCGAGAAGATTATTTAGAGCGCTTCCAGACGAGGATATCCGAAGGCATGAGCGGCTTGGCATAATAATAGCCCTGGAAGCTCTTGACACGGAACTGCTTGAGAATTCTTATCATGTCCTCTGTCTCGATACCTTCAACGCAAACCTTTGCGCCGAACAACGAAGCGAGACCGGTAATGTACTCAACCAATTCTCTGTCAACTTCACTTTCTTCGATATTCTGGACAAAACCGCGGTCGACCTTGATTATGTCGAACGGAAGCTCTCTTACGATACCGACAGAAGAGAAACCTGTTCCGAAGTCATCAAGCGCAATAAGGATTCCTCTTGACATAAGGCTGGCAATGACATTCTTAAGAAGTTCCATATCCAGGAGTTTGCAGCGTTCTGTTACCTCCAGGCAAATATGCTCAGGCGGATAATCCATATCGCTCAGGATCCTGAATACCATATCCACAAAGTCAGGCTTCTCAAGCTGGGAATATGAGAGATTGACGTTCATGACGAATTCAGGATTATTCTTGAGCAGCTTCTTAGCCATCGTAACAGCTTCCTTTATGATCCACTCACCGAGCTCAGGGAAAAGCGGATCTGATTCAAGCAGAGGAATAAACTGGTCCGGAGGGACAATGCCATAAGTATCGTTCTTCCAGCGGAGCAGCGCCTCAGCTCCGATAAGTTCTTCAGTCTGAGCATCCACTACCGGCTGGTACAGCAGATAGAAGCCCTTAAATCCATGCTTGATCGAAGCACGGATCTCATGTAGCTTCTCAAGCCTGTACTTGTTCTCTTCATTAAGATCGTTGTAGAAATAGACCAAGTCACCCTGATAACGGCTCTTGGATTCCACATAAGCGAAGTTCATGCAGGCATATACCGTCTGTGAATCGAAGTCAAAGTGGTCAACCTTGAGAGCACCGCAGTTTGTCTCAAGAAGAACTGTCTTCTCATCAACCTGGAACGATTCTCTGAAATAATCGCGGAACTCATTGTACTTATCCGTGATCTCGTCAGCCATAAGAAGATTCGTAATAATAGCAAACTTGGTTCCGTCAAGTCTGTAGCAGGTTCCTTTGTTGCCGATAGTATCAAATACTTTCCTCGCGAAAAGCTGCAGAACACGGTTGCCGAAGTGATATCCGTATACCTCATTTATCTCCGAGAACTTGCTGATACCGATAAGCAGAACGACGATCTCAGCCTTTCTCTTGATACAGCCGTCAAGGTCTTCGAAGAAACCGTACTGGTTCCTGAATCCTGTCAGAGTATCGATATGGCCCTGGGAACCGTGGCTTCTGATAGTTCCTACAAAATAATCAGGCTCGCCGCTTAAGTCTCTGATAACGATTCCTCTGCAGGTGCAGACATCGTATTCACCGTCTGCCTTCTTTGCACGGTACTGCATATCATGTCCGGAAGTATAACCTGAGAAGATATCAGCAATTCCCTTACGGTAAGCTTCCCTGTCGTCAGGATGAATATTGTTCTCCCAGATGTCACCTGCTCCATACATGTATTCTGAAGGGAGTCCATATGTATCAACAGCATTTTTGGACCACTTCGAGAAATCATATTTCATGTCACAGAGATATACATAAGTGCCTTCGGAAACAACTTCGTAAGACTTATAAAGCGTATCAAGAAGTCTGCGCCTGTCATCCGTGATGCACTTAATGTTCGCATCTTCGATATCAGGACGGCTCTCACGGAGAAGCTTCATCTCCTTCAGGTACTTCTTGTTCTCATACATGCGGCTGTCAGCCATTTCAAAGAGCTCTTCAACCGTAGTGTCATTTTCAGGCAGATACTCTGCAAATCCGGAAGAAACCACAGGACCCTGGTCGATTCTCATGTTCTCTTCTATCTGCCTTCTGAATGTTGCAAAGAGATTCTCACGGTTAGAATAATCCTGTCCCTTTACGAAAACTGCAAACTCATCGCCTCCGATCCTGAATACGGGACTGTGCGCGAATGTCTTGCAGATCAATTTACAAGCAGCCTGAATGTACTCATCACCGGCCTTGTGGCCCTGAGTATCGTTAATTATCTTAAGGTCGTTAAGATCGCAAACGAGGATTCCGAACGGGTCAGCATTCTTATCCGCTACGGTCTTCTGAACCTCGTTCTCATACTCAACAAATGCTGTCTTGTTTCTTGTGCCTGTAAGGCTGTCGCGGCGCGCAACCTCATTGGCGATGGACAGTGCCTGCAGGTGTTCCTTCTCCTGCTTAACGAACTCTTCGCGGTCCTCGATGCAGATGATCAGATGTGTCTTATCTGAAGACCAGGTTACCTTCATTCTTGTGTATTTGGGCTCCCCGCCGTCAACAACCATGCGGTAATCCTCATTCAGCTGCCTGCTGTCTTCGAGCTTTGTAATGAGGTTATCCTTGTCAACGAACAGCTTGATACGGTCTCTGTCTGCAGGATAAATAATCTTGTCGACATTGCGCTCTGCTTCGGCAAAGAAGTTCTCTCCTTCTTCCTGGATCTCAAGTTCACCGTAAAGCTTATGTGTCGCAAACTCAATATAGTAAGAAGTCTGGGCATCAACATAGTAGATCAGGTCATAATGCGAAGCCAGGCTCTCGGCAATCTGTGAATATGTGAGACTCCTCTGCTGGGATTCCTGTAATTCGAGCCTTGCCTTTACCTCATTGTCGATATTCTCGATGCAGACGATAATGTGCTTTTTGTCAGCAGACATGATCTCGGTATGTCTGATGTGTTTTACCTGACCATTTACAACAAGACGGTAAGCCAGAGAATAGGAATTCCTGTGCTTCAGGTTCTTGAGCATGGCATCTTTGTAATGGATCTTAATTACTGCGTCCTGATCTTCGGGATGCACATGTTTCTTTATGCTTCTTCTGCTGTCGGCAAAGAAATCACTTCCTGTGGCAGGAACATTAAGCTTCTTGTAATCATCCGTCGAGGATATCTCAACATATGTGCTCGTCTCAATGTCAATGAAGTACAGGGTGTCATACTGCCCCGCAAGACTTGTTGTAATCTGGTTATAGATCTCCTTCTGACGGGCTGTCTCTTTTTCTTCTTCCCTGCGGCGTACTTCCTCATCAATATTTATGACACCGAGGATAAAGTAATCGGACTCCTCATCGAGACCGCGGATAAGTCTGATTGCGTGCCAGGTGGGAACGCCATTTATCATAAGGCGGTATTCGATGCTCAGTTTGCTGCCCTTCTGCATCATGTTCAGAAGGTTATCCTTCTGCATGTCAGTAATAAAGATATGCTGGTCTTCTTCGTAGATTACCTTCTTGCAGTCACGAACAAGATTCTTGAAGAAATCGTCACCGCCCTGCTCCAAGCTTAAGGAATGGAATTCGGGATCGACCGAATACCAGAAGTACTCATTAGTAACAGCGTTCACATAATAAACGCTGGAATAGTCGAGCAAGAGTACTTCAGATATCTTTTTAAAAATCTCGTCCTGGCCCGCCATAAAAATTCCTCGACACATTTGGGCTTCACTATAAATATAATTATATCAAGGTTTTTTAATGGTTTCTTTATTTAATTGTTAAAGAATTGTTATTAGTGCCTTTCAGGCGGGCGGCCGGCAGTCTCATTTTCGGATGGCTCAAACAGTGTCCATATAAAACATCCGGCATTTTCCCGTTCAAACTCCCGTTATGTAACGGGAATTTTTCTGTCTCCGGGCGGAATATGTTTTTCGATGCGTTAGGAAACGTATTTTTAAACGTATTTTTGGCCGATTTTGCCCGATATTGCGTTTTGCAATACGTTAGCATACGTATTCAAAAACGCATTTTTAGCCGTTTTTGCCTGATATTACGTTTTTGAATGCGTTACGGAACGTATTTAAAAACGCATTTTCGAAGTCTTCGAAAACCAAACCTTCCGCAGAGCGGCTGCAGTCTTCATCACTCCCCAAAAGCATGGCAAAAAGTATGGCCTAAGCCATACTTTTTACCACAGAAATCAGCTCATTACCCCGAAAACTATGGCAAAACATATGGCCTGAGCCATAGTTTTTACCATACTTTTTCCGCGGCCGTCCGGGCACGCTTCGTCGATAAACCCCGGCGCCCCGGCACACCAGCCAATAAACCCCGGCCGCCCTGGCACACCCGTAAAACCCCTGCTTCCCTTACACGCCCCCAACAAAAATAGGCTGTCCCGAAGGACAGCCTGTCAGTATTGAATTATTTATCAGGTATTTTCAGATAACCAGAAGTCGCAATAGTAGCTTCCTTCGTACTCGCTCTCTCGATAGCAGATGATATAGTCCTGATCGTCTTCACATGTGATCCAGTATCCGGCATCATATCCGCCGCTTAAATCGTATTCTTCAATCTCAAGCGCGCCGTCTCCATAGTATTCAACAAAGGCATCTACGATCTCCTGAACCTTTTCGGGATCGTGTATCCTGAACTGCATTGTAAATTCAATATGGTTAGTGAATGAGTAGCCTGTAGCACTAAAGCTAGATACATGATCAAGTTTCTCATCAGGCAGGATTCCGTCATAGCACATGAACAGGCCTTCACCGTCGCTGTCAGGATCACAATCAGCCGGATACTCAAGTTCTTTGCCGAAGTTAGGAAGGTTCTTGATCTCGTATCCGTGCGAGATAACACGGTAATGATCATAAACTCCTATGATCTCTTCGGCTGACAGATCCTCAATAATATAGTAATGATCTTCGCCTTCGTAGCCGCCATTCTCATAGAACTCACGTCCATATGTCTCTCTGGTGGTTTCTTCAATCGTGTGATCTATAGCATCATCTGTCGGATTCAGTTCAGTGTCCTGAACCGCAATGCTTGCATCTGCCTGAGGCCTTGCGCTTGCTGCCTTTGTAATGAGAACAATGACGCCTGCTGTTGCTGCCACTGTAACTAAACCTGCTGCCGCAATACTGCCAATAACAATTTTATTAATCATAATTCCTGTCCCTTTCTTTGCTGCTTGAATAGCGGTGTTTGTTCCGGCTCCCTTGACCGGAACCTTAGCTGATGCGGACAGATTTATGAGTGATGCAGGCATTGCCTTGAAAGGCACCTGCTCGGCTTCTTTGATAAACAGTTTGCTTAGGAATGGCAACGCCATGCTAAACAACTTTGTATTGTTATCTTTTTCATATTTCTCGACCTCCTTCTTGATCTTTTTCTTCGCAAAGTTAAGGCGCCACAGAACCGTTCCCTGAGGGATTCCCAGTGCGTCTGCGATCTCTCTGGTAGTCATCTCATCGAAGTAGAAGAGTATCAATGTAGCTCTTACTTCCTGAGACAATGCCTCATCAATGATCCGCATTACGATAGCACGGGCATCTGCCGATTCAACTATGGAATCGGGCAGGAAATCCTCGGGCACAGCTTCCTGACTGTCAAAGAACTCTTCATCCATGTTGTCTGTTTTCGCGAGCTTGATGCGATCGAGACACTTGTTGGCGGCGATCTTCTTAAGCCACGGCAGAACCTTGTCCTTATCCTTCAGTGAATCGTAGGATTCGATCAGGGTTACAAACGTGTCCTGAACTACGTCTTCTGCGTCTGCTTCATTCTTAAGA
Organism: Saccharofermentans sp.; assembly: GCA_024695565.1. The sequence continues at coordinate 11,950 of JAILHX010000081.1, forward strand.
AGCGCGAAAGCGGTCCAATACACGGCGCGGTAGGCTTCGTTATAGATCTTTTCAAGTTCTTTGTCTGTCACTTGACTTTGCTCCTTTCTATCCGCATCTACTCTATAGACGAACAAGCGATGCGAATTATTGGGTGGTTTCAAGAAATTTTTTCGAGATTTTTATATTACCATTCGAAAAGTACTTCGCGCCCCATTATTTTAGGCTTTCAACAAGTCTTACTGTGGCGGCAGCGAAAAGCGGTATATACATAAATAAAAGATTAAGTCTCTGCCATAGCCCTTCGTTCGCGATGAAGCTCTTTGAGAACTCGGGCTTGTCGGACATAACGAACAGGACAAACGTTATCAGGGCAAAAATAAAGCTGATTATGGACGTCACTCCGAGGAAAATCTCGCCGTTTTTAAATGACATGACAGCTAACAGGACCGGGACGAACAAAAAGAGCATAAAGCCCGTAACAGAGCCTATTCCGTGTATTTTAGAGGCCGTTGTAACAATGTTACGGTCCTTATTTACGCTGAAAAAACAGGTCAAAATGCAGGCCCCGACCGCGAAGACCGCGATGAACACCATGGCCGTGACGGCGAGCCCCAGTGATACCTCACGATAGTACAAAAAGAAGGCAGGAAGTGCTGCCAGGAACAGGATGCCTTCGATAAGCATCCAGATATTAAAGGGGATCCTCACCGGGCTCTCGGGATTACCCAGGGCGCTGATTGAATCCTTCATTCTGCTGTAGCCGCGATAACCAAATGGCAGCACGACGGAGACTAAGAGGTCTCCGGTCATCGCGATCAGCATCGCTATCCAGGTAAGTGCAAACAGTTTATCCATTCTCAAGCCTTCTGCGGATGTCTTCTAACCCCTGAACCTGTTCTGCGGTAAGCTTCGGGTAGCCACCGGGAATCAGGGTCTCCATCAGAGTTACCTGAGCAAAGAACTCTACTGATTCCATGCGCATGTATGCCTGCATGAGATCTTTGCCCCATGTAAGAGGCCCATGATGGGCAAGAAGCACTGCGTTATAGTCTTTGCAGTAAGGCGCTATGGAATCCGGCACTTCTTCGGTTCCGGGCATGGCGAACGGTGCGCAGGGAACTTTGCCCACACCCATTAAAGTTTCAGTCAGGAACTCGCCGTCCAGAGCCTTCTCTGCAGCCGCAGCACATGTAGCATACGGCGAATGAGCGTGAACGACGCCTCCGACTTCAGGGTTCTCACGATAAACGCGAAGATGCATCTTTATCTCACTCGAAGGCTTGGCACTGCCCTCCAGAATCTTGCCTGAGAGCGAGAGCTTTACAAGCATATCTTCGGTCATGAAGCCTTTGCTGACACCCGTGGGTGTTGCCCAGATCTCGTCACTACTGACCCTGCAGCTAATGTTGCCGTCGTTCGAAGCGACAAAGCCCTTGTTATAGAGCCTTCTTCCGACTTCGAGGATCAATTCTTTTGCTTCTTTGTCTGTAGGATAATTCATCTCTTACCTCGCGATCAGCAAGTTCTTGCCATAGGGCTCATACGCGATGCCCTTTTCAGTGATTATTCCCGTTACCAGCTCGTGACTTGTAACGTCAAAAGCAGGATTAAAGATATCTATTCCATCAGGTGCCATGCGCTCCTTATACCAGAGGTCAGACACCTCCGAAGGATCGCGCATCTCGATCGGAATCTCATCACCTGTAGGAGTATCAAGATCGACCGTGCTGCTTGGCGCGCAGACATAGAAAGGAATACCATAGTGCTTTGCCAGGATCGCAACACCTGATGTGCCGATCTTGTTGGCAACATCGCCATTGGCTGCCACACGGTCAGTGCCGACAAAGATCAGGTCTATCTTTCTCTGCTTCATCAGAGCCGATGCCATGTTGTCGCACTGAAGCGTTGTGGTCACGCCTGCCTGTGATAACTCGAATGCGGTAAGCCTTGCGCCCTGCAGAAGGGGCCTCGTCTCGTCGCAGTAAACATGGATATCAGTTCCTGCCCAGCCGTGTTCCAATGCGGTATAAACAGGTGCCAGTGCGGTTCCGTACTTAGCGGTCGCAAGCGTTCCGGCATTGCAGTGAGTCAGGATACCCAGAGGCTTGCCCTCTTTCTTAAGTGCCTTCATCAGACCGAATCCCAATTCACCGATATTGCGGCTTATCTCTATGTCTTCTTCCTGTATTGCCAAAGCTTCTGCAAAGAGTTTTTCCTTGATCGCATTAACCGGCAGATCTTTTGAATCAGCTGCAGTCTTATCCATGCGGCTTAATGCCCAGAACAGATTTACTGCAGTAGGTCTGCTTGATGCCAGATAGTCTTTTATAGCGGCAAATTCAGAATAGAAGCTGTCAAAATCTTCAGTGGCAATCCTACTAGCAAGCACCGCGAGCCCTAATGCCGCGCACACTCCGATAGCAGGCGCGCCTCTGACTCTGAGCTTCTTTATCGCTTCCCAGATCTCTTCCTTCGTTCGGAGCGTGATTCTCTCAATCTTGCCCGGGAGCAGAGTCTGGTCGATGATATCTATTGCGTCACGTTCGGGAGTCAGCTTAACTGTTATGACCTTCTCGAAGAATTCTTCAATCCTGCCAGAGCTCATTTGTCGTCCTCCCTGATATCTATTCTTCTTATATCTTCTGCAAAGTGAGATTCAGATACAAGCACTTTTTTGTAAAGTCCGCTGCTGTTGATCCTGCAGATCCAATCGTTCAGCGCGAATTCACCATCCTTTGTAAGCACCTGTCCTTTTGTCTCATCGACATGAGTAAACAATATTGTTGGTGCAAAGGCGGACTTTGCCGAATCCTTTATAACATACTCGTTAAACTCATCAGGGCTTCCGTGAGACGCGAATCTTAAAGTGCCCTGCCATTCGTTATGGACATTTGTCGCGTCTTCGAAAACCATATCTTCCCTAGAAATCACATCTTCGTAAGGAAGCCTTCCCGCGCCGTGCTTCGTGACATAAGTCCTGGTAACGTAAATGGCTTCTGCTTCACCTTCGATGCCGACGCGCTCAAGGATCGCATCCGGATTGGTAAGCCCCGTCCTCGACGACGTGAGGTTAGGCGCAAACGCTTCGTTCTCTTCGTCGAGTATAAGTCCCTGCGCGCCCTCGAAAATTATATCGTCATAAGACTTCATTATGCCTTCATCTGCGATCTCGATAAGTTCGCTGTTGCGGCACATCTGCTCGCAGTAGTTATAAAGGACATTTTGGTCAGTGATCAGATCGCCGAACTCCCCCATTGAGCTTGAGCTCAGATCCAGCGCTTCAAGGCGCTTTGGGAGATATTCTTCACGGATATAGATCAACTTCTTATAGAACGCTTCTGCTCCGCCCGATACTATGTCATAGGGAGTTATCTTGAAGTCAGTCAGAAGCGATCTTCTCTTCGCCTCATCGATTCCCATGCCACAGCTGCCGTGACGGTCTTTACCGCGGCGGGTCTCTAGTGACATGTTGATAAGGATGTCATCGATATAAGTGAGCGGACAATCGGGAACGGATAAGATCTTCGGGAGCTTAACACCCAGACTTAAGAACTCATTTCTCTCATCTGAGAGTTTATAGAGGTCCGGCATGAATGTCGGAGCCCATAAAGTATCGGCACCTCTAAACGATCCCGATGAGATCTCCCTGAAGATAAACCGCTTGCCAAAGGCTTCCACGGTGTGCCCCGCCTGCGCACCGCCGTTATGGCGGACGACGATGCAGGAGTGATCCTTTTCGCGCGCGAGCATGGCAAGATAATCCGTGGCAAGACCTTTGCCCTCGTCACCGAAGTTCTTACCTATTACGGCTCTGATACTCACCCGATCTTGATGTCCTCTAATGCTTTCCTGACACCGTCTCTGGCATCTCCGGGCCACTGTTTGATTACGGATTCCTTGTCCTGGCCGTTTGTAAGCTGCATCAGGGAGATAATTACCATGTAGAGATTCTTGACGTCATTCGCCTCAACGAGCGCCGTGCTGTCGGGAAGGAGCATTCTCCAATACTTATAAACGCTGTCGTTAAGAGGCTTTGTGATGATGTGGAACACATGATACTTCTCACGTGCCATCTCGAGGAGCTCCTCGGGCGTAAGATCACGCGCAACGTCTTCATCGCCAAAGATCTCAGCGAAATAGTATCTGTCGATAGGTCCCTTGATGGTATCGTCGCCGATCGTGAAGAGGAAGCCCTTCTTGCCTCTCTTCTCCCATGAGTCGATACTCGTATGCTTAGCTGCAAAATACCAGAGCAACGGGTCGCCGCTGTCGCCTCTGCCTCTTCTTACGATCCAGAGATCTAAGAGCTGCTCAACGATCTTGATGTCAGCCTCGAACTGTGTAACCTGAAGCGGTGCGATGTCACCTGCGTTGCCGTATGCAGCGCACATGATGTGCGGATTGGTAACAGGGTTCTTATCGTAGATCTCAGTAACTGTTTTGTTCAGTGAATTCTGGGCGATCTCCTGTGCGAGATAACCCATGGAACCCGTATCGTCGAACGATATGATGATAGGTGTGGATTCAGGTGAATCCGCGCTGTCTCTGGACTCTCTCACATTGATCTTCGAAGGATCGTACTGGGGCTTCAATTCCTTGTTCTTGAAGATATCATTAACATTAGAAGCCTGATTAATACCTCTGCTTGTCCTGAGCTTATCCCAATCTTTTGATCTGTAACTGCCGTATCCCATAATTACTCCTTTCGTCAGAAACTGATTATGTTGTTATCTGTTTTTTTGATCTCAATAAATGACAAGGATCTTGCGATCCTCTCTGCGATATCCTGGTCCATTCCCTGCAATGCCTGATTCTGTGTCATCCCGCCGTTAACGAGCATTATCGCCACGATCAGGTCTGACAGAAGCGATATGTCCTTCTTGTGTATCGGACAGGATCTTCCGGGCAGAAGGTCATTCCAGTAACGGAACACTTCCTTATCGCTTACGGTATCGTTCTCAATATAGAGATGGAATATGTCGTATTTAACGCTTGCTTCCCTGATAAGTTCCTCGTTGGAGACAGTATAAGGAACCTCATCTGCGAAAGCACTGAAGATCTCATTCCGGGTAAGTTCAGGATGGCACTTGTCGTCACCGATCGTGAAGATCAGGCCCTTGCCCTTGCGCTTCTCATAACAGTCAGTAACGGTGTGTCTTGATGCAAAATACCAGAGCAGGTTATAAGACTCACCGCCGTTGCCTCCGCCGCCTCCTTCGAGACAGAGCGTCATGAGCTGGCTCACCATCCTGATGTCGGACTCAAACTGAGTTACCTGCAGAGGATAGCGGTCGCTCTTGACATCGCCTATGGCGGCGCAGAGCACCTGCGGATTTGTGACGGCGTTCTTGTTGAGAATCGTGGTGATCATGTTGTTCAGGGCATTCGTGGCGATCTCCTTGGCAAGATAACCCATCGAAGCCGTAACATCAAAGCCGATTATCACGGGCGTCGACTTGGGAGAATCCTCGTTATCCCTGGCTTCCCTAGTCCTGATCAGATTGCTCCTTACGGAGTCATTTGCTGCCTTGCTGTCGAAAACCTGTACCGCCGTGCTGTCCCCTGACAGTTTGCGGCTGGTCCTTAAGGCTGCCCAATCGGTCGCTCTGTAACTTCCGCGTCCCATCAGGAATCACCCTGCTTTCCGTAGATATCGGAATCTTCGGTATCCATCTTGATGAATTTGCGCTCTCCGAACGCCTTGATCAGCATATCGTCCCAATACGCGAAGTCTTCATATGCATCAAACTTCGGCTCGGAATTGATGAAGTCCAAAAGTGCCTGAGGAGTATCTGGCGTGACTTCGTTAGTCTCGAGCAGAGCCTTGGCGGTCTTACGAAGACCCTTAAGGTTATCAGTTGATGTCAGCATATGAACGGAATTCTTGCGCTCAACGCTCCACCAGTTGCAGTAGAGGCACGCAGTATGGTTGCCCGGATTAATGTAAACGGTATCGAGGTCGATCTCGGGATGAACGAGTCCGTTATATTCCAGGACACAGCACAGATTCTCAAGTCTGCTGATGATCCAGGCGATATGTCTTCCTCCGAGCTTGCCGAACAGTCTTAACGGATATTCCTCTTCCCTCTTGTTAATTACTACAAGCGATGTGCCGTCATCAAGGACAAAAGCTCCTGTCACGCGCGGGAAAAAGTCAGACAGCGCCCTCGTGTCAGCTGAAGGATAATCCAGAGAAGAAACCATTCTCCTCAGATGCTCTGCCTGCTCATTCATGCCGCTTCTGAAGTGGAACGCGATATTTCTCCTGGTTACAAAGACATCTGCGCACTTATCGCTATAGTAATGCAGATACTTAAGCTCAATGACCTGCCCTTCATTAGTGGTAAAGGACATCGTGTCGGCATTCTCCCAGAGCGAATCATCGCGCTGCTTCCTGTCCTCTTCCTTCGTAGAAGATTCGATCATCTGTCTGTAGAAAGCCTTGAAGTAATCGGTATCCTTGTGGTCGAGCACGTAAGATGTGCCGCAGAACCTGCAGTGGGCCATCATGGACGAGACGTCGTAGATCATTGCACTTCCGCAGTTCTTGCAATTCAGGTTGCGCATAGTCATATCCCCTATAACAAATATCTTTTACTATTGATAAATATAACAAAGAACTAACCTTATAACAATTTGAATAATGGGCCAATTTTGAGGTCTCGGAAAAAAACTGAAAAAATTTTCAAAAAAAGTGAACCTGCCTGAGATCTGCATCGTCTTATAGGCAAAAGATGACAAAGATCATCGTAAAAACAGGAGGATTACTTATGAAAACCTTTTTTACTATTTTGGCATTCCCCTTCAGATTGATCGCCAATAATGCGGTTCAGTCGTTCAGGGACGTTAAGGACAGCGAGGTAGATGCACCTTCAAAAATCTTCGGTATCGCTTCATTGCTGCCGATTGCAGCTTCAATCGTCATGTTCCTTATCGCAATTATCAATTTCGCAGTAACCGGCGGATTTACCAGGGAAGTCAACATGGTCATAAATGACGGACTTCTTGTTTCCGTCCAGAAGATCTGGACTGTCGGTACTGCCGGATTCTTTTACAACCCCTGGGTATGTATAGGAGTCGGTGCAATCCTTTTAATAACATCATGCGTAGCAGTCATCGATCTTTACAGATTCGCTGCCACATGGAAAAAGGTTATCTTCTCTATCATCCTTCCGTTGATCAACGTATTGGCAGGATTGATCGCATTTTCCGCTGTAAGCGATGATAACTTTGACTTTCTTCTAAATCTTATCGGAATCAGGGGAAACAGCGACGGTATAACGATCGCCATGCTGGTCTCATTGGGTGTCGGATTGCTTCTTCTTATCGGTGCCACGATCTTACTTGCAGGTTATAAGCCGTTTATCAGATGCTTTGCAAATACTGTTTTCTATTTCGCAGCAGCTCCCCTTACATGCCTTGTAGTCGAGAACCTGATCGGACTGGCTGTTGCTGTAGTACTGATTATAAGTCTCATAATCGCAGGATTCTTGTTCTTAGGTTCATTTAACTCTTCGGAAGATGAGGACGAAAGGGATCTCAGAAGAACAGAAAGAGAGATTGAATACCTCGAAAATGAGATCCGCAAGCGTGACGACTCGGTTAAAAGACACTATGAAGGAGAATACGGTTACGCTCTGGTCGACCCTGACTCCTGTGCCCGCGATAACCTGGACGATCTGAATGAGATTCAGCGTCTTAGAGAGAGCATGATATAACCGGATCAAAAGCGGGGGAACCAGCATGGCAAACATAAACGGGCAAACTGTTCCCTTTCTCACAAGATTCTTCAGGGCCTGGGCGGATGACATCCAGGTACCTGACAAGGATCCGCCGGGAATTGAGCGAACAAGCAACGATCTGTGCGAACTGGGAAACTCTGACCAACAGTAAGTATCAATATGCAATCAACAAAATGAGGAATAAGACCATGACAAAGAAAAAACATTTCCCTATCGGACTTCTAATTGTGCTCATAGTACTCGGCGCCGGTTTGATCGGCGGTGCTGTCTTTGCAGTCATCAAGATGAACAGCAAAGAACCCGAACCGGATCTGGATCATACGATCCCTTCTGAGTATTTGAATGAATACCCCGATATCGAAAAGTACTTCGAAGAGAATTCCACGATAAGATCCATAAGCTTTGTAAAAAATTCAGAAGATAATTATTCAGAAGAGAACATCATTGATGAGCTTGAATCACGCGGCTTTGGTGATATGGGCATTATGTCTAACTATTCGATTGATGGAACATATGATGATTCAATTGAAGTATCAGATTCTGAGACCCAACATCCCCAATACATTACATACTATGAGAGCAGCAGCGGTGAGCTCTGGGCAATAATCGTAGTCGAGGACAGCATCACCGCGAATCCCATCACATACAATCTTCAGCACCCCGATGCTGTTCAGATCACGGTATCCGAGAAGAACGAGATCGTCAGCTACGACAGCAGTACTAACAGTTATTACAGAACAATTCCTAATGAATCTGTTTTAGATGTCCGCATTGTCGAAAAGATCGATGCGGAGACGCTTGATTCATTGACATCGGAGGTTTTATACAATGCTTAATAAAAACGTGATTTACAAAGTAATCACTCTGTTACTGGTGCCGATAATTACTGTTTCATTTCTTATCCCCATAACCAGCTATGCCGATGACGGACAGGATGAAAAAAAGGGACCCATAGTACTCTCACTTGGAGATTCTTATTCTTCCGGTGAAGGAATCGAACCTTTTTACGGACAGGAGAAGCCGATATATGAGAGATGCAACGACCAGGACTGGCTTGCCCACAGATCACAATTAGCATGGTCAGGTATGTTAAAAGTACCGGGTATAGACGGCCTTCTGACTTACAGCAAAGGCGAGAACTACTTCTTTTACGCTTCATCAGGCGCTACAACAGGGGATTTCTATGGTCAGCAGGAAAAGACTTATTCCCGAGAATTCGTGAATGGAAAGGTAAAACTTCCTTCACAGCTGGATGCGTTTAAACAGTTTGAAGGAGATCCGGATTATGTCACTCTCACGCTTGGCGGAAACGATGCCGGCTTTGTTGACATTCTGTCTTTGGCAGTCGTTACCGGAAAGTTCCAGTTCCCAACTATTCTAAAGGATTCTTTAGATGCAGTCTGGCTCGATTTTTACATGCCCGGCGGAATCAGCGATCATCTTTACAAATGCTATCTGGATATAGACAAATTATCTCATGGCAATGCCAAGATAATAGTTGCAGGTTATCCCAAACTGGTCAATATTAATGGCGGCGGACTTTTCTTTAATAAAGATGAGGCTGAAATGATAGATAAAAACGTCCATGATTTCAATGAAGCTATAAAAAAGCTGGTAGATAAAAGCAGAGAAAACGGAATAAAGATATACTTCGTCTCTGTAGAAGAAGAATTTGAAGGACACGAAGCATATACAGAAGATCCGTGGATCAATGGAATAATTCCGGGAATGCAGGCTCAGGATCTGTACGACCATTTTGATATTCCGAATTCGATCGTCAGTGCATATTCTTTTCATCCGACATTCGATGGTGCTTCAGCATATAGGAATTGCGTACAAATGAAAATCTACGAACTGGAAGGTATTGACCCCACTACGATTCCCAATCCTTTCCCGACATCTGTACCCACACCGACCTTATCTCCTGCCGAGACACCGGCTGAACCTACAGAGGTTCCCGCAATGCCAACAGAAGTGCCTGCTGAGCCAACAGATCCTACAGTTCCGACTGATACAACAACAACTGTAACTCCTGGCAGCGGGGCATATATAGATATTCTGTATCAGTATCAGAATGAAATAATCACTTATGAGGCAGCATACGGGTGCTATTCAATTAACTATATTGACATAACACATGACGATATTAATGATCTTATGTTCTTGTACTGTCCCAGCAGTAACACGTCATATGTGAGGTTAGCAATTTATTCTTACGATTCTTCAACAGACACAGCAGTTTGCCTGTTAGATAGAGACGTTACTGAAGGCGGAGCTTTTGAAGATGCAGCGCTGTTGGATAACGGTAATCTTGTTTACTATAGATTCTACGATCCAATCGAAGGTGATGACGACGATTTTGACGAATGGGAAGGACATCTTTACGAAGTTGAATTAGACGGAGCAGAAGGTGTCGTTATCAACCATTGGTCATGCGATCCGGGTTATAACTCATATCTAAACGGTGAATTTGCTGGTCCCGGTAATGTTTTCGATGAGGCATTTGACGATTATAAGAGTCAGGTAGTTTTACCGATAATGCCGGAATATCGCACAATAGAGGACTACTCGGATCCGTCTTACTATAGCGAATACGGATTAATGACCAGAGAAATCTACGATGCCGGCGACTACTATTACATCAACGATCTGATCGCATTGCTCAGCGGAGATCCAGGAACTGTAGTTACACCTACAACAGGGACGACACCGGCTGCATCGTTCTCAAACGAAATAAAGGAAGCTTATCTTGACGTGGTCAATAACATCTCTTATGACGACTTCCAAAAGAGCGGTGATTATGCTCCTACCGAAGGTGAATTCGCTTTTGATCTCATATATGTAAACGATGATGATATTCCTGAACTTCTGATCACTCACATTTTATATAATTCCTATTGCGGTGATATGTATACTTCTAACCTCTACACATATGCAGACGGGAATGTTGTCGAATTAATGCACTGCTGCCGATCCGAGTATTTAAACGACAATACTGTTTACTATCCGCGCGAAAACCTGATAGTACAGTTCTATAAAGACAATTATCAGACATATTTTTATGTAGCAACGAGGATCAATGGCAGCAACGCAGATGAAACTTACTATGAAGAGTTTTACGATGAGACCATAGAAGGAATGGAGATCCACTACTATCTCTACGATCACTCGACATATTCGGAAATAAGAGAAGTTACTGAAGAGGCATTTACCGCTGATATCAGAGGAATTTCCGCATCCACGCCTTTTGTTGCAACTAAATCTTTAAATGAAATCCAGGGAGTATTACAATAAGGTAATGGCTAAGGAAGATGACATTTTTGAACAATACGCGGAACTCGTAAGAAGATTTAAGTCAGGCGATGAGTCAGCGTTTACCGATATCTACGAGAACTCCAAAAAACTCGTTTATGTAACCTGCTTAGGTATCCTCAACAACGAACAGGATGCTGAAGACGCTATGCAGGAGACATATCTGACCGTCTACGAGAAGCTCGGAACATTAGACGCCGAGAATACATTCGTTACTTGGCTCAAGACAATCGCAGCCAACAAGGCCCGCGACAAGTTCAAGGCCAAGAGGAATGACGCTTCCTACGACGACGTATTGGCGACCGAAGACTATACAGCGGGCGACGATAATCTTGAGAATCTCCCTGACGCCATCATCCTGGAAAAGGATAAACGCAACACGTTCTACAAGATCATGAGGAAAGAACTCTCTGACGAGCAGTTCCAGACAACCCTCCTCTACTATTACGATGAGCTGCCCGTATCCAAGATCGCACAGATCATGGAATGCCCCGAAAACACCGTAAAATCCAAGCTCAGACTTGCCCGCGTAAAGATCAAGGCAGGCATCGAAGAATACGAGAAGAAGAACAAGATCAGCATCCTCGGCGCAGCTGCAGGAACAGGATCTCTCGGAAACTTCTTCAACGCTTACTACAACACTGTCAAAGTTCCTACAATCAAGGGTCTTCCCGGCAAGGTCGGCATCGGCGCGAAGAGCGCAGCAGGCAAGGTTGCCGGCAAAACCGCTGTCAAGGCAGCAGCCAAGACAGGTGCCAAGGTCGGACATGCAGCTGCAGGCACTACAGCCAAAGTCGCAGCCACATCTTCCCTTCCCAAGGTTCTCGCTATCGTCAGCGCTTCTGTCCTCGGTGTAGGCGCGATCGGCGGCGGTGTATTTGTCGCAACACAAGTGATCCAGGACGAAGACGATGAAGACAAGAAATCATACGAGATCGAATACGATGGTCTCTACTGCAACATCGACAAGACTGATGAGATAACAAAGTGCCTGAGATTCTATTCAGACGGCAAAGTTATTTCCACGGAATTCGAGTACGGCTCCGACAGTCACTTCCCTGACGGCTCCTGGTTCAACCTGGATTCAGGTGATGAGCGCGTAGATGAAGGCACATACGATGTCGACGGCAGCAAGATCGAAATAAGCTTCGAAGACGATGATTATTCCGGCTACATCATGAAAGAAAGCGTCTATATCGATGATCTAAAGTACAAGTATTATGAATTCGACGATATCGACGGTTACATCCCTGAGGCGGAAATCACTGAACCTACTGATCCGACCGAGACAGGAACGACTGATCCTACAGACACAACGGATCCAACAGATCCGACTGATACAACGACAGCTGTAACTCCTATAAGCGGAGCATATTTGAATATTCTGTACCAGTATCAGAACGAGATCATCGCATATGAGACAGCATACGGGTGCTATTCAACTAACTATATAGACATAACGTATGATGATACTAATGATCTGATGTTCTTGTACTGTCCTAACAGTGACTCGTCAGATATCAGGTTAGCAATTTATTCTTACGATTCTTCAACAGACACAGCAGTTTGCATGTTAGACAGAGATGTAACTGTAATTGAAGGTGGAGATTTTAGTGGTGCCGCACTGCTTAGTAACGGCAATTTAGTTTGCTCCAGATCCTTTGCAGGCTACGATGAAGATGATTTCTGGGTCGAAGAAGCATATGTTTATGAGGTTGTTTTAGACGGTGCAGAAGGTTCCGTAATAGATGAATGGTCATGCGATCAGGGTTATAACACATATCACAACGGTGAATTCGCAGGTACTGGAGTTGTTTTCGATGAGGCATTTGACGATTATACGAGTCAAATTGTTTTACCGATAATGCCATCTGACTGGATGATAGAGGATTACTCGGATCCTTCTTATTCTGGTGAATACGGATTAATATCCAGAGAAATCTACGATGCCGGCGACTACTATTACGTCAACGATCTGATCGCTTTGCTTGGCGGAGATTCGGGAACTGTAGTTACGCCTACTACTGAGACGACACCGGTTGCGTCATTCTCAAATGAATTAAAGGAAGCTTATCTGACAAAGATCAATTCAATAACTTTAGACGATTTTACTGATGACGATTATCGTGATCCTCCTGTCGCCGATGAAATATCATTTGATTTGGTCTACATAAACGACGATGATATTCCGGAACTGATCTGTTCGTGCTCAGAATACTCTATTGGTCTTCAATACGAGGGTTACATAATCTATACAAATGTCTACACTTTTGCAAACGGAGAAGTCATTGAATTGTGCCGTCGATTTAAATCGTCTGTCGATGATACTTTTTCGAATATTGTAGGCACAAAATACTATTACAGACAAAACCTGATAGTGTTCGGTGGAACAGAAGGTAATGGTACGCACTATTTCAATTTCAATTACACATATGTCATCAACGACGATTGTATGGGTGTTTATAAATCATATTATGTATGTGGCGATTCATTGTCAGTTGATTATTCAAGCGGCTACCCGGAGTTATTGAACGAGGCTCCTGATGGCAAGTATCACTACTATATCGGAGAATTACCTTCGTATTCATCTTATACGGAAATAACCGAAGCCGAATACACTGCCGCAACAACCGGAACAGGTGATTCAAGGCCTTTGGTTGCAACAAAATCGATAGATGAGATAACCCTTGAATTAAGTTGATAATTTGTGTGAACTTTCGTTGATCCGACGTCGTCTTATAGGCAAAAGATGATATGAATCATCGAAAAAGGAGAATAAAAAGATGGACGACGGAAACAACATTTTCGAACAGTACGCAGACTTAGTCAGAAGATTTAAGGCAGGCGACGAATCAGCATTTACCGAGATCTACGAAAGCTCAAAGAAGATGGTTTATGTAACCTGTTTGGGTATCCTCAACAACGAACAGGATGCCGAAGATGCAATGCAGGAAACATACATTGCCGTTTATGAGAAGATCGGAACATTAGATGCCGAGAATACATTCGTTACCTGGCTTAAGACAATCGCTGCCAACAAGGCTCGCGACAAGTTCAAAGCCAAGAAGAACGAATCCTCTTACGACGATGTGGTTGCTACAGAAGAATACATCGAAGGTGACGACAATCTCGAGAATCTTCCAGATACGCTCATCATGGAAAAGGATAAGCGTGATACTTTCTATAAGATAATCAGGAAAGAACTTTCAGATGAACAGTTCCAGACAACACTTCTCTTCTATTACGATGAGCTGCCGATTGCCAAGATCGCACAGATCATGGAATGCCCGGAAAATACAGTTAAGTCCAAGCTCAGACTTGCACGTGTAAAGATCAAGGCAGGCATCGAAGCCTTCGAGAAGGCTAACAAAGTCAGCCTCATGGGCGCTGCAGCAGGAACAGGTTCTCTCGGAAACTTCTTCAACGCTTACTACAACACTGTCAAAGTTCCTTCACCCAAAGGCATTCCCGGCAAGGTTGGCGCTGGCGCGAAGAGTGCTGCTGGCAAAGATGCCGGTAAGACTGCAGTCAAAACTGCTGCTAAGACAGGCGCAAAGGTAGGCCATGCAGCTGCTGCAAACGGAGCTAAAGTCGCAGCTACCACTTCCCTTCCCAAGGTGCTCGCTATCGTAAGCGCTTCGGTCCTCGGTGCAGGTGTGATCGGCGGCGGAGTATTTGTCGCAACACAGTTGATCCAGGACGAAGACGAGGAAGACAATAAGACCTACGAGATTGAATACGACGGTCTCTACTGCAATATCGACAAAACCGACGACATCAACAAGTGTCTGAGATTCTATTCAGACGGCAAGGTCATCTTCACCGAATACGAATATGATGATGACAACTACTACCCTCAGGGTTCATGGTT
>JAILHX010000129.1 GCA_024695565.1 Saccharofermentans sp.
TTGTCGTATCCAAGATCCCTGTAGACAAGGTTATCGAAAAGGCAAAAGAAGTTCTTTATACAGGACACATCGGTGACGGTAAGATCTTCGTTTACAACGTAGGCAAGGTCGTTAAGATCCGTACCGGAGAAGAAAACTACGCTGCACTGCAGGACGTAGAGTAAACGGGTTATAAATTAAAGGAGGAATATATTTATGGAAACGAGATCTGTACCGGAAATGTTCGGTGAAAACGTATTTGACGACAGAGTGATGAGAGCGGTTTTATCCGATAAGGTTTATCAATCACTCAGAAAGACTATCGACGAGGGCGCTAAGCTTGAGACGGAAGTCGCTGAACAAGTAGCAGCAGCAATGCGCGATTGGGCAATTGCCAAGGGAGCTACACACTTCACACATTGGTTCCAGCCTCTTACAGGCGTAACAGCTGAGAAGCACGATTCATTCATCGAGCCTTCTCCTGACGGCGGAGTCATAATGGGATTCTCCGGTAAAGAACTCATCCAAGGCGAGCCTGACGCTTCGTCATTCCCGACAGGCGGCATCAGAGCTACTTTCGAGGCAAGAGGATATACAGCATGGGATCCTACATCTTATGCATTCATCAAGGATAAGACACTCTGCATTCCTACGGCATTCTGCTCTTACACAGGTGAAGCTCTTGATAAGAAGACACCCCTCTTGAGATCAATGGAAGCTTTGAACAAGCAGGCACTCCGTATCTTAAGACTCTTCGGTAACGATACAGCTAAATATGTTCATACATCAGTCGGTCCTGAGCAGGAGTACTTCCTCATTACCAAGGAGATGTACGACAAGCGTCCTGACATCAAGTACACCGGAAGAACACTTTTCGGTGCCAAGGCGCCTAAGGGACAGGAGATGGACGACCATTACTTTGGTGTTATCAAACCTAAGGTTCAGGAGTTCATGAACGATCTTAACCAGGAACTCTGGAAGCTCGGAATCCTTGCCAAGACTGAACATAACGAAGTTGCTCCTGCTCAGCACGAGCTCGCTCCGATCTATTCTTCAACGAATATCGCAACAGATCAGAATCAGCTTATGATGGAGATCATGCAAAAGGTTGCAGCACGTCACGGTCTTGTCTGCCTCCTCCACGAGAAGCCCTTTGCAGGTGTTAACGGATCAGGTAAGCACAACAACTGGTCAATGGCTACGGATACAGGTATCAACCTGCTCTCACCCGGTGCTACACCTTATGAGAACGCCCAGTTCCTGCTCTTCCTCTGCGCTGTGATCAAGGCAGTTGACGATTATCAGGATCTCCTCCGTCTCTCTGTAGCAACAGCAGGCAATGACCACAGATTAGGCGCTAACGAGGCACCTCCGGCAATCATCTCGATCTTCCTTGGTGATGAGCTCTCAGCTATCCTCGATGCCATCGAGAATGACACACCTTATGAGGGTGCAGAGAAGAAGATCATGAAGCTCGGCGTAGATGTTCTCCCCCGCTTCGCACGTGATACTACTGACCGTAACAGAACTTCACCGTTTGCTTTCACCGGCAACAAGTTCGAGTTCAGAAGCCTTGGTTCTTCCAACAGCATCGCTTGTGCAAACATGATGCTCAACTCAGCTGTAGCGGAGTCACTTAAGATCTATGCTGACAGACTTGAAGGTGCTGATGATTTTGAGACTGCTTTGCACGATATGATCAAGAAGACTATCAAGGATCACAAGAGGATCCTCTTCAACGGCAACGGTTATGACGATGCATGGGTCAAGGAAGCAACAGAAGTAAGAGGTTTGTCCAACTATAAGACAACACCTGACTGTATGCCTCACCTCCTTGATGAGAAGAACGTAACGATGCTCACATCTCACAAGGTCTTCACAGAAGCAGAGCTTAAGTCAAGAGTAGATATCATGCTCGAGAACTACAGCAAGTCAGTTCTTATCGAAGCAAATACAACTCTCGAGATGAGCCGCCGCATGATCCTTCCTGCTATCGAGTGCTATGAGACAAAGCTCGCAGGCAGCGTTGCAGCCAAGAAGGCAGTAGCTCCTTCAGCAGCATGCGTATACGAGAGTGACATCATCGCAAAGCTCTCAGATCTTGCTGATAAGGTCTATGCAGGAGCTAACGGTCTCGAGAAGGCAATTGCCGAAGCAGGTAAAGCATCCGATGTAATTGAGCAGAGCGTCTTCATCAAGGATAACGTCATCCCGGCAATGAACGAGATCCGCAAGGCAGC
The DNA here is from genome assembly GCA_024695565.1 of Saccharofermentans sp. The sequence goes on from JAILHX010000129.1 coordinate 2,220, forward strand.
CGATGAGGCAGAGACATATGTCTCCAAGGAATGCTGGCCGCTTCCTTCATACGGTGACTTGCTCTTCAGCGTAAAATAACAGATCCTCATATTCCACCCACCTAAGTAACCCCCCTGGACCATTTGGTCCTCGGGGATTACTTAGAATTTTGTTTAGGGATATTTTCGAAAATAACAAGAAAAGAGATGATGACGTATGACTAAATATATATTCGTAACCGGAGGAGTTGTTTCAGGATTAGGCAAGGGTATCACAGCAGCATCTTTGGGAAGGCTTCTCAAAGCAAGAGGACTTAAGGTAGCTGCACAGAAATTGGATCCGTATATTAACGTTGATCCCGGAACGATGAGCCCTTATCAGCATGGTGAAGTTTACGTCACTGAAGACGGCGCAGAGACAGACCTCGATCTGGGTCACTATGAGAGATTCATCGATGAAGACCTCAACAAGTATTCAAATCTCACATCAGGCCGCGTCTACTGGAACGTCCTTAACAGAGAAAGAAGAGGAGAATATCTGGGTTCTACGGTCCAGGTCATTCCCCATATCACAAATGAGATAAAGGAATTCGTATATCGTGTCGGCAAGAAAACAAATGCCGATGTCGTCATCACAGAAATCGGAGGAACAGTCGGTGATATCGAGTCACAACCGTTCATCGAGGCAGTAAGACAGATCTCACTCGAAGTGGGAAGAGAGAACAGCCTCTTTATCCACGTTACTCTTGTTCCGTTCTTAAGAGGTTCTGATGAGCACAAGTCAAAGCCCACACAGCACTCCGTAAAAGAGCTGCAGGGAATGGGAGTAAATCCCGGTGTATTGATCTTAAGATGCGATGAGCCTCTTGAAGATGAGATCATGAAGAAGATCGCTCACTTCTGCAACGTTAAGGAAGACTGTGTAATCGAGAATATCACATTGCCCGTCCTCTATGAGGCACCCCTGATGCTTGAGGAAGCTAATTTCTCCGAGATCGTATGCAGGGAGTTAGGTCTTGAGACTAATGAACCTGACCTTGCACATTGGAAGGAAATGGTCGATAAGATCCACCATATCGATAAGGTCGCAAAGATCGGTCTGGTAGGTAAGTATGTCCATCTCCACGATGCTTATCTCTCAGTTGCAGAAGCTCTTAAGAGCGCCGGCTATGCCAACGACGTTAAGGTTGAGATCGAATGGATCGATTCAGAACTCATCAATGAGAATACAGTAAGTGATATGCTCTCCGGCCTGGACGGGATAATCGTACCCGGCGGATTCGGCGACCGCGGAATCAATGGCATGATCCTTGCAGCTAAATATGCACGTGAGAACAACGTTCCTTACTTCGGAATCTGTCTCGGAATGCAGATAGCAGTTATCGAATATGCGCGTAACGTATTGGGTATCGCTGATGCCAATTCCGGCGAGTTCGACGAGCAGTGTGCAAACAAAGTCATCGACTTCATGCCCGGCCAGAGTGATGATATCGATAAGGGCGGTACGCTCCGTCTTGGAGCTTATCCCTGCAAGATCGCTCCTGACAGCCTGCTCTATGAGTGCTACGGCAAGGACGAGATCCAGGAACGTCACAGACACAGATACGAAGTCAATAACGATTACAGGGCAAGATTTGTGGAGAGCGGCGCACGCTTTGCCGGAACTGCCCCTGATGACTCTCTTGTAGAGGAGATGGAGATTCCCGGTCACAAGTTCTATCTGGGCGTTCAGTATCACCCTGAGTTCAAGTCCAGACCTGACAGAGCTCATCCTATTTTCGCAAGATTCATAAAAGCTTCGATCAGCTGATTGAAGAATTGCTGAACGAGAATAGTATTAAATACTTGAAACGTCATTCGTGGCGTTTCTTTTTTGCAGTTTCAAGTCAGACCATAATCTGATCCATTTTCAGAAGCTGCATTATGAGATGATATAATTACTTTGTCCGGATAAGCATCGTTTATGGGAGCGTGTTTTATTATGAGCGGAAGACCGGCAAGAAAGACAGTATTCTTTGTTCTCTTGGCAGCGGTTGCCCTTTGTGTGGCAGGCGTAGTTTTATTTTTCCTTATATCGAATCTTCATAAACCCTATCTGCGCTCCGACATTATATCTGAGTGTCCTTTTGCGATTACAGAGGATGCAGAATGGAAGATATATCCCAATAATAATCAGGCAGGGCTGATAGCACAGGTAAGTGAAAAAGACGGCCAGACCGGCCGAATGATTTTGGTCCTTGATAAATCTGCATCTAAATACAGTTCTGCAGAGATTATAAGGAACTCGGTTTTGTATCATGATTATTTCCGGATTACCTGCTCTGGAGATAATAATGATTGGAACAACCTGGAAGAGAAGGATGTTTATGAGACCGATAAATACATTGGCTCTTTTCAATTTCGCAGTTGACAAACATTCGTTCTGGTTCTATTATATTGACAGAACGTTTGTTTGTTTTTTGAAAGGAGCCGGTACGATGTCAGAGTTAAAGGAAGTCTTTGCTGCATATAAGAAATTATCCTTCACTGACCGTATCGTGTTCTATACGACCCTTTCCAATACTGTAAATGTACACGAGGATAGTATTCAGGATTTCCTTATCGAAACACGTATTTGCGATGGTAATACATGTATCTATTGTGAAGGTTCTCATGTTGTTAAGAACGGTAAGCGTAAAGACGGTATTCAGCGTTTCCTCTGCCGTGATTGCAAGAAGTCATTTATCCCTAGTTCCTGTTCCGTTACTTCTGGTACTAGAAAGAACTTGAGTGTTTGGGCTCAGTATCTGAAATGTATGTCGGATAAAAAGACGCTTAAGGAAACTGCTGAAGAGTGTTTCATATCGGTAACAACAGCCTTTTACTGGCGGCATAAGATTCTGGATGCTCTGCAGGAAGTAACTGACAGAGTATGTCTTGACGGAACAGTTGAAGCTGATGAGACATTCTTTAACGTTTCCTACAAGGGTAACCATAAAAATAGCAGACAGTTCATAATGCCCAGGAAAGCACATAAGAGAGGAAATGACATACACAGTAAAGGTCTGTCATCAGAAAAGGCGTGTGTTCCCTGTGCCGTTGATGTTGAAGGGATCGCGTTCGCAAAACCCGTTAAGCTTGGCAAGGTAAGTACGGAATGCCTGATAGACGTGTTCAGCGGTATTGTCTCTCCTTCAGCAGTGCTGTGTACTGATAACGAGAAAGCATACCGGCTTTTGGCAAGAAATAAAGCTATCAGACTGATACAGACAGATACAGATAAACGAATAACCATTGTGAATGGCACTACTTACGGTATCCAACGCATCAATGCATACCAAGTTCATTGAAAAGCTTTATCGACAGGTTTCACGGAGTATCGACCAAACATCTGGAGCATTACATCATCTGGAATAACCTAATAGCAAACAACAAAAGAAGCAAGACGGAAAACATAAGCCTGATGTTCATACAGATACTGAGCAGAAGGCTGACAGTACATAACAGCGATATATCGGCAAGACCGCCGCTTTCATTCGTCACATAGAGATAAGGGGCATGTAACATGATACTCTCGGAAGAACACAAGATTAAAAGACATAACAATAAGAAGCTTCTTCACGAGATAGACGGTTACTGCTATAAAGTGAAGAACCTTTCCAACAGTGTCAACTACCTGATAAAGCAGTGCTACCGCATACATAAGAAGATCGTGAACGATAAAGCACTTGAAGAGTGGGAAGATGAACTCATCAGAGCGATAAACAACGGCATAACGGAATACAATGCATCTCGCTCTGAGAGTAAGAGATTACGTTATATCGATTCCGATAACGGATATATAGCCGATGCATATTTTCTCAGCTGGTATCTGAAAGGAACGGAAGTATATAAAGACGTTCCGTATGCGACATGCAGTCAGATATGCATACAGAAGAAATGCAGAGAGTGGAAGTCGTTCTACAGGGCGACAGCAGAATACGGGAAAGATCCGAAGAAGTTCAAGGAGCATCCACATGTACCGGGATATCTGGACCCGAAAACAGGAAGAGGTTCTCTTGTGATAACCAGTCAGAACTTCAAGGTGGATGAGAATGGTAATGTAACCATGCCTAAATTCCTCAGTGGTATACACATACGTGCAAGACACAGTTCAGTCAGACAGATAAGGATAAAGACGTTCAAGGATTCTGTCCTTATCAGTCTGATGTATGAGAAAGAGGAAAAGGCTGCACGAGGGACAAAGGTCATGGGGATAGACCTGGGAGTAAACAATCTCATAGCAGCCGCATGGGATTCCGAAGACAGGCCCGTGATAATCAACGGGAAACCGCTGAAATCGATAAACCAGTACTACAACAAGGCAAAAGCGCATATGCAGAAGGAGGCGAAGGTATATAACGGAAAGCACAGGACCAAAAGGCTGAATAAACTTACGGCAAAAAGGAACCGCAAGGTAAAAGACTACATGCACAAGGCAAGCAGGAAGATAGTTAACCTGGCCGTCTCTTCAGGTGTCGGACTCATAGTGATAGGTTCCAATCACGGATGGAAACAGAAAGTACACATGGGAAACATAACAAACCAGAACTTTGTATCCATACCGTATAAGACACTTACGGACATGATCACATACAAAGCACGACTTGAAGGCATAGAGGTAAAAACTGTACGCGAGAGTTACACAAGCGGAACGAGTTATCTTGACGGAGAAAAGCCAACCAGAACTTACTATGACAAGACACGAAGGATAGAACGAGGATTATTTAAGAGCAACAGCGGGATCTTCATTAACGCAGACGTAAATGCTGCATATCAGATGATGAAGTTGGGTGACACAAGAGCAATTCCCATCAAGACAGGAGAACAGATAATCAAGATAAAAGCAGCCTGAATTATATCAGGTAGAGGCATAAGGCTAGTGCCCTTAAAGAGCCGATATGATTCTATTCATTTCGGAGATTTATAAATATCAGTCACAAGCTGATAAATAGCCAATACATTTATCTGAGAGTACAGTATGACAGCAGGGCAACGCTGACAAGAATAAAAATAGGAACCGGTGCTTCAGATCCTGGTTATTCAGGCTATGGTGAGGGCGTGTCTTTTGATTTCTCGGAACCTTTTAAGGTAACGTATTATACCTATAGTGGATCGGAATTATACATGTATCAGGAGTACAATGAGAGAAGATCCGGCTGGGGTGCCGTTGAAACTTATGAAGGTGACCGGCTGGCATTGGATGAGACGGATTAATTGGAACCGTATAAATATATCCTGTCTGATCCTTCAGGCAGGATATTTTTTATTCCTTTTTTCAATGTTTTCTGTAAAAATAAAACATGTATGTGATCTGACGGCATTTATTCTCTGTGAGGTAACTTAAGATGATAAGAAGGTTTCGCGAATGGTTCAGTATCAGACTTGCTAAGAATCCGGGACAGATAGTTCTGCTCTCGATCCTGTTCTTCAACATAGTATTCTTCTTCTTGTCAGCCTTCATTATCAGCAGGATGTCTTTAAGCGGTACAGAAGAACTGGGATTTTTGGAATCTGCTTTCTATACGGTCAGCATGATCCTTGATGCCGGATGCATCTCATATGTAGTTGCTGATATCGGACCGGGGAACGCGGCTATAGCACTGGTCTGTCTCATTATCGTCATTATCGGAATGATCTCATTTACAGGTGCGGTGATCGGTTATATCACCAACTACATCTCCAACTTCATTGAAGCTTCCAATGCCGGCAATCACAGATTGTTAATGTCCAATCACTTTGTGATCCTGAATTGGAATTCCAGGGCGCTTGAGATCGTTAACGACCTTTTGTACAGCGAGAACGTTGATAAAGTTGTCGTTTTGGTCGGATCAGGCAAAGAAGACATCGAGAAGCAGATCGATGAGCGGCTTCATGAGACCGTAAAACGTGAGAACAACAAGATTGAAGAAGCATGCAGCTCCAGATCTTACCTGTCACGCAAACTCTACTGTATGCGCCACAAGTTCAAGAACAAGCTTACCATCGTTGTAAGAGAGGGTGACGTTTTCTCATCCAAGCAGCTGTTTGACATATCGCTTCATCATGCTTCTTCTGTGGTAATCCTAGGAGAGGACATAAGCGATAACACATGCAGATATGCTGTAAGCGATAAGATCGACAGATTCGGAAGCGGAAATGCACTGACGATCAAGACGCTCATGCAGGTGGCAGACATCACTTCGGCGTCTTTTTCCGAAGATAATCAAAGAATAATCGTCGAGGTAACTGATGACTGGACCTGGAATCTGGTGCAGAAGATCATCAGGAGCAAGCAGGTGGACGGCAAGTGCAATATCGTACCTGTCAGAGTCAATCAGATCTTAGGCCAGATGATGGCACAGTTCTCGTTAATGCCTGAGCTGAATTCTATCTACAATGAACTGCTGTCCAATAAGGGTGCTTCATTCTACACGTCGCCCTGTAAGAGCAGTGATGAGATATCCTATATCAGAGATTCTCTGAATAAGAACAGTCATGTAGTTCCTCTTACGATAAGGACAGATAAGGAAAAGAATTATTGCTACTACATGGCTCTGAACGATAGGGATCATTTGAGAAGAAGTGATAAGGACTTGTCGGGCATGCCTTTCAGGCTTAATAAGGACTTCTGGTTAGAGAAGAAGAATATCCTTGTGTTAGGTCATAACAGCAAGTGCAGGGAGATCATGAACGGCTTTGTATCGTTCCTCTCGGAATGGGGATATAAGGATTCAGACGAACAGCTTCTCAGCATCGTTGTCATTGATGATGAGAAGAGCCTCGAAAAGATGGATTACTACAAGGAGTATCCGTTTGTAATCAAGACAGTTGCGGCAGAGATTTTCGAGAAAGACCTCATATGCAATTCAATTAATGAAGTTCTCAATCTTAATGCCGAGGATATCAGTGTTCTCATTCTGTCTGATGACCTGGTTCCCAAGGAAGAGACGGATGCCGGAATGTTTGCCAATCTCGTCTACGTACAGGACATCATCAGCGATAAAGTTGAGGCTGATCCGAACTTCGACGTCGGAAGCATCGATGTAATAGCCGAGATCAATGATCCTAAACACCATGATGTTGTCAGCAGCTACAGCGTAAAGAATGTAGTCATCAGTAACAGATATATCAGTAAGATGATCACACAGATCGGCGAGAAGGATGCGATCTTCAACTTCTATCAGGATATTCTCGTTTACGATGAAGAAAATGAAGACGAATATGACAGCAAAGAGATCTATGTTAAGAAGGCAAAAGATTTCTTCGTTGAAATACCTCGCGAATGCACGGCTGATAAACTCATAAGAGGAGTATTTGACGCGTCTTACGATCCTGAGATTCCTGCAGCAAAGCAGAACATCTCGATCGTCTTAGGAACCGTTAAGCAAAGCGGTGAGATAACTCTGTTCAGTGGTGACCAGTCGCAGATTAATGTGAATATTGAAGAAAACGATAAATTAATCGTATTCAGCAATCACTGATACGCTTAAGTGTTTTCCCCGCATTATCGACATAGGACCTGCGTGATATAATATTCTGGTGAGGTTTTCTGAATGAATACTATAAACGGTTTTGAGATAACAAATACCATTACACCGGAAGAATACATGGAGATGCGGAAGGCCGTATGCTGGAGCAGTTTTCCTTTAGAGCAGGCTGCAGAAGGACTTAAGAATTCCGCTGTTTTGTGTTGTATCCGTGATAACGGCAGGCCCATAGGTATCGGCAGGGCTGTCAGCGATCACGGTTATGTTGTTTATATCGCAGATGTTATCGTTATTCCTGAGTATCAGGGTCAGGGCCTGGGAAGAGAGATAATGGAGTATCTGTTATCTGAGATAAAGAGTTCTCTTAAGCCCGGTTACAGGGTCATGATCAGCCTCCTGGCAGCCCAGGGCAAAGAGAAGTTCTATAACAAGTTCGGTTTTGTTGACAGACCGAATGACTGGTATGGCTGCGGTATGCATCAGTGGCTGGAAGGATAAACCGATGGAAGAGTTTATAGTCCTGGACAGCACATATCTTGATCAGATGGCAACGCTTTTTCAGAAGGCTTTCCGCGGGAATCCCTGGAATGACGACTGGAGCGATCCTGTTCAGCTTTTGGAATACGTCAGGGAGATCTCAGGATCTTATAACGCTCTGAATTACGGTCTCTTAATTGACGGGAAACTTGCGGCCATGTCACTTGGAATGATCCGTCACTGGTGGGAAGGAACAAAATACAATATTGAAGAACTCTGTGTCGATCCGAAGATGCAGGGGCAGGGTATCGGAACGAGATTTATGAAGATGATCGAAGACGATATCAGGGGCAAAGACCTTTGCGGTATATTCCTTCAGACCGATAATGATAAACCGTCTTACCGTTTCTATCAGAAGAACGGATTTAACGAACTGAATTCGCATGTAAGTTATTATAAGAGGATAAAAGACTGATATGAAGACCGACCGATTAAAGCTTCACTTCAAAAAGGAGAACAGTGTCAACATCATTCTCTCACTTATCATTGTCGGACTTGCCTTTGCCATGCTCTATCTGGCACCTCTAAGACTTGATGACTGGACATGGGGAAGTTCTGTAGGCATTGACCGTCTCAAGACATTCTCTACAGGATATAGCGGCAGATTCTTCTCGAATACGTTAACACCTGTCCTGCTCCATATACCGGCATTCATAAGAGTCATTTTCCAGGTCGCAGTTTTAGGCGGAGCAGGATACTATCTTTACCGTACGGTAAAGAATGCATATCTGTTCTACTTATCGGTAATGCTTATTCTGCTAATGCCTGCCGAGATATATAACCAGACAGTTACATGGGTATCGGGATTTACGAATTTTGTACTGCCGGTCCTGTCGGTCCTTTTCGTCTATCACCTCTGCGTAAATGTGATCCTTGAGAATAAGCCGGTTCCGGTTCCTGCGGTCCTTGTTATCTGTCCGGTCATTATTCTGTCGCAGGGAATACTCGAGACTACTACCATTTATGTTTTCTTCATGCTCGCGGTCACGCTGTGCCTTTACTATGTGAGATATAAGAAACTGTCCATTCCCTGTGCAGTATTCTTTATCTGCTCCATC
>JAILHX010000134.1 GCA_024695565.1 Saccharofermentans sp.
ACCGGCTAAGACGTCGCCCTTTCACGGCGGAGTAACGAGTTCAACTCTCGTACGGGTCACCAATGGTACCATAGCCAAGTGGTAAGGCATGGGTCTGCAAAACCCTGATCCCCAGTTCAAATCTGGGTGGTACCTCCAAAGGGACTGTCTCAATCTCTGAGACAGTCCCTTTTTGTATGCCGGCGGAATCGATAGTTCGATGCCCCCGGGGAATCATGAGACAGCCTCTTTTTTTGTACCGCTATTCAGAGTAGAATAGTCGAATTAAAGAATAACCGGATCAACCGGAAGATGAGGTTTACATGAGAGAAGACATTAAGGAGTTACTCAAAAGATACGATGAGATCGGCGCGCTGATCCTCGAGCAGAAGCTTGACGAGTTCGGCGACAAGCTCGACCAGAAGCCTGAAGGCGTTGACGATGTCACATACGAAGAATACATCCAGCGTCTTGCCAAGGAAGAGACCGACATGGCTACCGTAAAGCTTGAGAACGAGCCCGACGAGAGACTCGGCGGCAAGTCCATGAGGGATATCTGGGACGAGATGGGCTTCGACGAGAAGACAGAAGCATTAGAATACAGCGCCCTTAATCTCGACAGAGGTGTTCCGGGGTCTCTTGTTGCAAGCCTTGCAACAGAACCTGCCGATATGGTCAGAGACTATTGCGGCAAGGTGATCGGCGAGTGCGCATGGACCGAGGAAGAACTTGCTGATGATAATGTTCTTTTCGAGATGCAGTTCCAGAAGGCAATCGCATGCTTTTCAGTGCTCACACAGATGAAGGAGCCCTGCTACATCAAGGCTGTTATCGACCGTTACATGAGTTACGGCCAGACCAGAGAGTTCGTTGCCGAGTCTATAGCTTCTTACGTTGAGGCTTTCCCTGAAGTATCCGAGCCCTTCCTTATTGACCTTATCGAAGGCAGCGCAGAGAGCGGTCTTGAGGGACCTTGTGAAGACCTGGTCATCATGCTCACCAATATCGGCCGCGAGCACAGGACTGAGGAGATCTATCAGACCTTGAGGCACGCGTTCAGATATATGACAAACAAGATCTATGCAGTTATCTGCCTTGCTGACTACGGCGACGACAGAGCCGTCCAGATGTTCAAGAACTACATCAACCGCAATCAGAAGACGATCGAGAGAGACCTGTTCTATGAGATGATGTCCGCGATCCAGCATCTTGGAGGAGATATCTCTGATATCCAGGATCCTTTCGGAGACTTTCAGAAGAAGCAGGAAAACAACTGATGGGCTTCAAATATAAAAGAACAGAAAAACTCGCAAAGCTGCTTGGATTGTTAAGAGACTATTCAGTCAGCGAAAAGATCTTATTCGGCCAGCAGAACGCCGGCCACATCGGCGTGTCCATAAAAGCAAATGACGGAACTGAATCCGACTGCAAGAATCTTACGGGCCATCACCCGGCCGTCGTAGGAGTAGATACTCTGAGCTTTTTGGGCTACGAAGGCAAGATGAATGATCTCATCAAAGTTGTAAAGAACTTAAGACGCCAGGGCGTGATCATAACGCTTTCTTCCCACATGCCCAACTTCACTTTGGGCGGCGATGAGTTCTACGATTATTCGCCCAACATCACGGACGGTGACTGCGGCAGGAGGATCATGCCGGGCGGCGACCTCAACGCCAAGTACAACAGATTCTTAGACATGATCGCCGAATTTTCTTCCGCCTGCATAGACGTTGAAGGAGAGAAGATCCCCATGATCTTCCGTCCTTTCCACGAAAGCAACGGCGACTGGTTCTGGTGGGGCAAAGAATTCCTGTCTGACGAAGAATATATCGCCTTGTTCAGATATACCGTCGATTACCTGATGGGTGAGAAAGGCGTCGACAACCTCGCCATAGCTTATTCTCCCAACGGTCCCGTAGCAGACGCCGATGAATATCTCAGCAGATATCCCGGCGACGATTACGTTGATATCTTGGGCCTCGATTACTATCACGATAAGCCCCACAAGGACGACGGCTTCGCAAGGAAGCTTACTGATTCATTAGACGTCATCTATGTCTTGGCCAACGAAAAGGGCAAGATCACGGCGCTCACAGAGACCGGATACCGCGCGCTCGAGACAAGCAGCGGTTACTTCGAAGGCCTGGCTCCTGCAGGCAACACGGTGCCTGACTGGTTCACCTCGACCCTCGCTTCTTTATCATTAACTGATGGCGGCAGCCACATCGCTTACATGCTCATCTGGGCCAACTTCTCAGATACGCAGTTCTGGCTTCCGTTTGCTGCTGAGGACTTCAGACACGAGATGTGCGACGACTTTATCAGATTTACCGAAGACAGCCGCATCAAGATGGCCCCGGTGTTTGATTTCAGTGATTAGGTCTGTTAGTATTTCAATGTTTTAAGACCTTGCGGGTTTAACTCAGTTGGTAGAGTGTCAGCTTCCCAAGCTGAATGTCGCGAGTTCGAGCCTCGTAACCCGCTCCATAAAATACATAGTCCCTGTCAGGATCAGATCCAGGCAGGGATTTTTGTTGCCGGAATGAATCCGTAGCACCTGAAGGCTTTACCGTCAATGGACGTAAACTTGCCTTCGGCACCATTGACTGCAAAGCCTTTGCAGGTGCTTATGAAGTATCTAAGAGGTCGGATACCCGACCTCGCATCTAAAGATGCCGGTCTTTAAGATCGATGCTGATCTGTACAAAGTCTTTGGCAGGTTGCGATTGGTCGATTCCACAAAAGACAGAAGTCCCGTTTTTTGAGACAAAACACTACATAAAACTGACATATATTCCGACAAGTAACAGGTCTTAAAACTGACAAAAGCTTGGAAATACGGCAATTGCCTGCAGGTTATCGGCCAAACAGCCGGCAAAAGCATTGAATCAACCGGCAAAGAATTAGCATCTGAAACTGATATAAAATTCGGAATCAAAAGAGTAAAATGATTTTATACCAAATTCAAGGAGGATTATTACTATGCAGAAGTACGTATGCACATTGTGCGGCTATGAGTATGACCCCGAAGTCGGTGATCCCGATAGCGGAATTGCACCCGGCACAGCTTTCGAGGATATCCCTGAGGATTGGGTCTGTCCCGTCTGCGGTGTAGGCAAGGAGAATTTCCAGCCCGCATAATCTAATAAGAAAGACTAACAAAGGTGCGGCAGGGCGTCATAAGCTCTGCCGCCATAACTTTTTCATGGCTGAACAGAACAAGACATTATTAAGAGAAAAAGTCATAGTAAGGACCGGCATTATCGGAATCATCGCCAACATCTTGCTGGCGTCGTTCAAGGCCCTTATCGGCGTTGCCGTCCATTCGACGGCGATGGTCCTTGATGCTGTCAACAATTTCAGTGATGTCCTGTCTTCAGTCGTTACGATCATCGGTACGAAGATAGCTTCCAAGAAGCCTGACAAGAAGCATCCTTTGGGACACGGCAGAGTTGAGTATCTGGCCCAGATGATCATCGCTGCATTGATCCTCTATGCAGGTATTACGGCGCTCTGGGAATCAATTAAGAAGATAATCACTCCCGTTGAGCCTGAGCACTCAGCGGCTTCGCTGGCGATAATCGCGGTCGCTGTCGTGGTCAAGATCGTTCTCGGCATTTATGTAAAGAAGCAGGGCAAGAATGTCAAGTCTGAACTGCTTGTCTCATCCGGAACGGATGCGCTTTTCGACGCATTGCTGTCAACGGCAGTCCTCATATCAGCTGTTATCCTTATCTTCTTCAAGTTCAATATCGAAGCTTATGTCAGCGTCGCGATCTCGCTGTTTATCCTTAAGGCGGGCTTTGAGATCATCAGGGAAGCAATCGATGACATGCTCGGTCACAGAGTTGAGGGTGAATATACCAAAAAGGTTAAAGAGAGCGTCCTCTCCTTCGATGAAGTCCACGGTGCTTATGACATCGTGCTCCATAATTACGGTCCGGACAGATATTTGGGTTCGCTCCATATCGAGGTTGATGACGTAATGACCGCCGATAAGATCGACTCACTGACCAGAAGGATCAACGAGAAGGTCTATAAAGACACGGGAATCGTCCTGACAGCCGTCGGCGTTTATTCGAGCAATACATCCAATGAGAAGCTCATGAAGATGAGAAATGAGATCACCGAGCTTGTCGTTGACCACCAGCATATCCTCCAGCTCCACGGCTTTTATGTGGACGAAGAGAAGAAGAGGATCACATTTGACGTGGTCGTTGATTTCGATGAGAAAGACAGGGAAGGCCTGGTTGAACACATCATCGGTGACGTTAAGGAAGCGCTGCCTGAATACGAAGTCCAGGTCGCCATAGACAGCGATATCAGCGACTGATAAGCGAACAGCCTTAAGATTAAGGGCCCAAAAAGCCTTTTTTAAAGATTTGAAATTTGATGTTGACAAAAAAAGAGGTCGACCATATAATATTCAAGCACGCGGGATTAACTCAGTGGTAGAGTGTCACCTTGCCAAGGTGAAAGTCGCGAGTCCGAATCTCGTATCCCGCTCCACTATAAAGGACTTGCATTTGCAAGTCCTTTTTTATTTGTTTCTTTATTCTTCCGAACATTTTGATTGATAATTGACCAAGTATCGATTAGCGATTATGATGGTAAAAACGTGGTCTGCGCTCACAATGGAGGAATCATTATGAAGTGTACACTGTGCAAAGAAAAGGAAGCCGCGTTTATATCGGACTGCCTCGTTGTCTACTCCAATACCAGTACTTTCGATATGAATGTAGGTCTGGAGTTACAAAGACAATACCATACGACCGAATTCTTCAGCGGTGAATCCATCGTCGCGGGGCTCTGCCCGGATTGCATGAAGAAGGCATCTCACAAAATTGAACGTGAAAAATCACTGCCCTTAAAGGCTATGGCAATCTACTTGCTGTTGATGTTTGCCGGTGTTGTTTTGGTTATCTGGGGTTTTGCCGGAAATCTTGGGGAATTGACTCCGCCTGTCGTCATCGGCGGATTTGTCTTCTTCATCGGTGGCATAGCGGCATACGCAATCCATTGCCTTCTCTTGCCTCGTTTTCTGCGCAAAAACGCGCCTTGGAAGCTGCTGGGCAAGCCTATGGGTGGGGTGCGCCTGGACAACGGAAGCTTCGTTAAACTCGTGCCTGTTGGTGAAAACTATTACAAGGATTCCAGTGTTTTTAACAACGTCAACGATCATCTCTTGGAGAAGGTCCGGAACGGAATCAAAAAGGATATGATCGATACTGGTGCGTGGAAGGCAATTGTCCTGGCAAACAAGATAGCTAAGTGACAGTGAAGAATCAAAAGGATTCTTTTCCACTTTTAGCCGAATCAAGCCGGTGTCTATATTATTGCTTGGACACAGACTATTAGTTTTCTCCGGAATCTCAAACGACTTGCAAAACTTAGCAAAGAGGCTGCCTCAAAAATGAGACAGCCCTTAAGATTCAACTCGACTTTTTTCAGGCAGCAGCCTTTTCCTTTTTCTTCCTGAACAGGAGTTTCTGCAAAAGCTCCGTGAGTTTCTGTTCACCGATACCTGCAATGACTGATCCGGCCATTACGGCGATTCCGTAGACCAGGAGATTGTACTTACCGGCCTTGATGGGCGAACTTGCGTTCTCAAGGAACCTGAATGCCGTTAATGCGGCAAGATTCATTAAGTAGGTGTGGAGCGAATATTTGCCGAAGAAGCGTACTACGGGGTTATTTACGTGATATTTCATCATGAAGACGATAATCGTAAGACCTAAGAACAGGAAGAGGGGTACCTGGCAAAGATATGTCAGGAGCTTATCCTGGACTCCGGCGCCCTTGCCTGACCATTCTGTCCAGTAACCGAACTTCATCTGGCCGAATGAGGAGAGCTTGAAGAAGATCATGGTGATGATGAGCAGGATGTGGAACTTGAGGGCGTATGCCTTCTTGAAGAATCCTGCTATCTGCTTCTCGTAGTTCGCGAAAATAAGACCTGTAAAGAATGCGGGAGCGGAATTGACCCACCATTCTCCGCTGAACCAGAGGGCCTTTTCTGCCTGCCACCATTCAGCTTTGGCTGCGGCAGGTGTCATCCACCAGTTCTTAGCACCGTGCCACCAAGCGAAGTGACCGTTGAAACTGAATCCGACTCCAAGACCGATGATAACGACAAAGATGATCGCAAAGCATACCGGACGGTTCTTGATGAAGCGGAAGCAGAGGAAGAATACCAGATAGAGAACTGCAAGTACGATGGGGAACCATGCATATTCGTTCATCATGGTGAGGCCTAAGAAGTTGAAAATCCAGCGCTCCTTGGGCAGCTCGACCTTTGTTACGAGCATCAGGATGCCGTAGATGATCACGTTGATATAGAATGGAAGAACGATCGCCTTGACGATCCTGTTCCTGATGAAGCCCTTGAGATAATCCTTCTTTGTGTCGAGGCTCTTGATAAGGCCGTAGCCCGAGCAGAAAAAGAAGATAGCCACGAAGTATGCGCCAGCATTGACAAAGGCTGACATGACGCCTCGTTCCTGGAATGCCTGTTCCTGGGAGATATGGTGAAGAATGACACCGATGGCTGCAAAACCGCGGAGTGACTTCATAACGTCAAGGCTTGTGTAGTCATCGTTGAATTCGAGCTTTTTGCCGAATTTGTTGGAGCCGCCCCAGATAAAGAGAATAATGTAAAGATAGAACACGACCTGTTCAAGGATCCCCCAAATGTTCAGGCCGTTCATGAACTCCTGCATATAACACCTCACGAGTAGAAAAAATAATCATGCATATTGTCGCACAACCTAAGATTATTGTATATTTGTGTTGGTTCAAATTTTATAAAAATATCGGGGGTGCGATATGAAAGGAATTATTCTCGCAGCAGGCAAGGGCACACGTCTTTACCCGATTACCAAGCCGGTATGCAAACCGCTTCTGCCTGTATACGATAAGCCAATGATCTATTATCCTCTTGCTGTCCTCATGGAAGCAGGCATCAAGGATATTCTCGTAATTACTCCGCCGGATGACACCAAGCCCTTTGTAGACCTTCTGGGCGACGGCTCACATCTCGGCGTCAGGATCCAGTACATGGAGCAGAAGGTTCAGAGAGGTATTGCTGACGCGTTCATCATCGCCAAGGATTTTATAGGAACAGATTCCGTATGTCTGGCTTTAGGCGACAACATCTTCTACGGACCTTTCTTCAGACGCAAGTTAAGACTTGCCGGCAGCCAGAACGAAGGTGCAGTTATCTTCGGTTACTATGTTGCAGACCCCAGAGCATTCGGCGTAGTAGAGTTTGACGGCGACGGCAAGGCAGTATCAATTGAAGAGAAACCCAGACATCCGAAGTCAAATTACATTGTTCCGGGTCTTTATTTCTACGACAATCAGGTAGTCGATATCGCGAGCAAGGTCCAGCCTTCAGCAAGAGGCGAGCTCGAGATCACTTCAGTTAACGAAGAATATCTCAAGAGAGGCCAGCTCCATGTTATTCCTCTGGGCAAGGAGTTCTCCTGGTTTGATGCAGGTAACCCGGACAGCCTCTATGAAGCAGCCGGACAGATCAGGGCAGCGCAGAGATCAGGACGCATGATCGGCTGCTTGGAAGAGATCTCCTGGCACAACAGATGGATCGAGAGAGAGCAGTTCGTAGAGCTCGCTCATGCCATGTCCAAGACAAATTACGGCCAGTATCTTGAGGCTCTTTGCGAGGATTTCTGATCTTTAGGCAAAATAAGTTTGTTCGATTTTTGGACACGATAATGCTATAATTGACATATGTCGTAAACACGGCATATGTCTTTTTATTTGGAGAACAGGTTTTATGCCAAGACCGGTCAGAGTCAGAAGAGTTTGTGAGGAGCCCAAGTACACGAGATTTGTACCTGCGGGCTCGAACAAGGTCGATGCCCAGGTGCTGACGATCGAAGAGTTTGAAGTTATCCGTCACGTCGATTACCAGAAGAAAACTCACGAAGAATGTGCCAGGCAGATGGCTATATCGAGAACTACCGTAACAGAGATCTATGAATCGGCAAGATTTAAGATCGCTGACAGCTTAACGAACGGCAAGGTCTTGTGCATCGAAGGCGGCAATTACAGGGTCTGCGAAGGCAGCGAATGCTGTGCCAAGCTCGGAAAGACTTGTGATAAAGAATGAACTTAAGAATATTTATATCAGGAGGAATTACTAATGGCAGAAGTTGTAGTTAATGACAGCAATTTTGAAGCTGAGGTTTTGAATAGCAGCATTCCCGTGCTCGTTGATTTCTGGGCTGAGTGGTGCGGACCCTGCAGAATGTTAGGTCCCGTCATCTCATCCATCGCCGAGAAGTACGACGGCAAGATCAAGGTATGCAAAGTCAATGTAGATGACGCTATGGAGGTAGCTGAGAAGTATTTCATCTCCAGCATTCCCGCAGTTAAGATCTTCAAGGGCGGAGAGGTTGTGGAAGAGTCGATCGGATTTGTTCCCCAGCCCAAGCTCGAGCAGCTCATCGACGGAATACTCTGATATCAGCAGACAAAAAAAGCTTTGTGCTCCCAGCTTTCAGCAATGGAAGTCCGGGATCATTTCCTTTCCGGAAGAATCGTATTCCTGAACAAATGCGTTGGTCTGGCCTTTTGACGCGAGATAATCTGCCAGGCTCTCGCAGGAACGAAGTGACGGGCGATTGCTAAGTTTTCCAGTTGCATTGGGCATCGGTGTGTACTGGCTCATGAGGCTTATGAATATCCTGTCGCCGTATCTTGAAGTCAGATAATCGATGACGTGTTTTGAATCAAAAAGGCAGCCGGGAAGGATCAGGTGCCTTACTATGACGCCGCGCTTAAGAAGACCGTCACCGCCCATGACGATATTTCCTGTCTGCCTGACCATCTCATCGATTGCGCTGCAGCATACTGAGAAGTAGTCAGCGGCATGGGAGTATTCTGACGAGATCTTAGATGAGAAATACTTCATGTCGGGCATGTATATGTCTGTCAGGCCGTCGAAAAGTTTCAGCGTGGAAACCAGTTCATATCCCGAACAGTTAATTGCAACGGGGATCTTGAGCCCTGATGTTTTCGCGAGCGATATAGACTCTGCAACAACGGGAGCAAAGTGCATCGGAGTTACGAGATTGATATTGCCCGCGCCCTCATCCTGAAGCTTTACGTAAGCGTCAGATAATGAAGACTTATCCATCTTCATTCCAAAGCCCGTGGGCCCTCTTGATATTGAGTAATTCTGGCAGTATATGCAGCCTAAGCTGCAGCCTTCGAAAAAGACGGTGCCGCTGCCTTTTGTTCCGGATATTACCGGCTCCTCACCGTAGTGGAGTTTTATGAGATTTACCAGAGGGTAATCAGGCATCCTGCAAAAACCGGTCTTACCGGCCGTTCTGTCAACGCCGCAGCGCCTCGGACAAAGTTTACAATCCGCAAATAAGTTTTCCATATAAGACCATTCTACTACTATCTGTTACACCCTTTGTTGTAATATCCAAACGGCGGAGAGAATAATGCTTAAAAATACAGACATTTTACCGCATATGTGTTCGCATGCTTAGGTGTAAAATCTATGCATGGCCATACACGAAGAATGCGGTATTTTTGGAATTCACGGAGACGCGATGAGCGCAAGTGATGTTTACTACGGACTTTTCAGTCTTCAGCACAGAGGACAGGAGAGTTGTGGTATAGCCACCAACGACGACGCTGCCATAGAGTGCGTTAAGGGGATGGGACTTGTCAGTGATGTATTGAGCAGCAACAAGATCAAGAGTCTCAAAGGTGATATCGCAATCGGACATGTCAGATATTCGACTTCAGGCGCGAGCGTTCCTGAGAACGCACAGCCTATTGTTACCCAGTATTCCAAGGGAACGCTTTCCATAGCACATAACGGTAATCTCACTAACGCCGGTGTTCTCAAGAGGGAACTTGAGGATAAGGGTGCGATCTTCCATACGACGACCGATTCGGAGGTCATCGCATACCTGATCGCGAGCAAGAGATCTGTGACTCCTTCGGTTGAAGAAGCCGTTAAGGAAGTAATGGGACTTATCAAGGGCGGTTATGCTCTTCTCGTAATGAGTCCCCGCAAGCTCATTGCTGCCAGAGATCCGTTTGGTCTTAAACCTCTCGTTATGGGCAAACTCGATGACGCGGTCATCTTCTGCTCAGAGACTTGTGCGCTTGAAGCTGTGGGAGCGGAATTCATAAGAGACGTTAATCCCGGTGAGATAATCGTCGTCGAGGGCGGCGAGATCAGATCGATCGATTCCGGGATCAAACGCGGAATGAAGAAGTGTGTTTTCGAATACATATATTTCGCAAGACCGGATTCTGTAATTGACGGTATCTCTGTTGCAACTGCAAGAAGAGAAGCGGGCAGGATCCTCGCGAGGAAGCATCCTTGCGACTGCGACATAGTAATAGGCGTGCCTGAGTCGGGCATCGACGCAGCACTTGGTTTCTCGGCTGAGTCCGGGATACCTTATGAGAAGGGTTTTGTTAAGAACTCTTATGTGGGAAGGACATTCATCAAGCCTTCACAGGAGCAGCGCAAACAGGCGGTTAAGATCAAGCTCAATCCGATCTCGTCTGTTGTAAGCGGCAAGAGAGTAGTAATTATCGACGATTCCATCGTCAGGGGAAATACGATCGCAAATCAGGTCAATATGCTCAGGAATGCGGGGGCTACCGAGGTCCATGTCAGGATCAGTTCTCCGCCGTTCATGCACCCGTGTTATTACGGAACTGATGTGCCTGACGAGGACAATTTAATCGCATGCCAGCACACAGTGCCCGAGATATGTGGCATAATAGGCGCTGATTCATTAGGTTATCTTGATCATGGGGATTTAGACGAGATGCTTGGCGGTGACGATTTCAGATATTGTGACGCCTGCTTCACCGGTAACTATCCCGAATAACGGAAGGACCAGTCATGCGAGAGGAGCGCCCTAATCCGGGACGGAGAGTCAGATCTGCAGATGCCGCAGTTTTCAAAGCTGTGGAGCATGAGGCTGAGCTCGAACGTCAGGCTATGGAGGCTGAACGCGAACGTCTTGCACGTCAAAAGGCGGAGCAGCAAAGGGCGCGTCAGCAGGCTCAGCAGGTGCAGGAGACGATGTTCGTTCAGCAGCCTGCTCAGCAATCGCCATTCGTTCAGCAGCCGTCTGACAGGTTTGTTCAGCAGCACGCAAGAAGAGCGCCGTCTCAGACAGAACCTGTAAGATATGCCGCATTGACGAGAAACCCTCAGACAGCTGGAAGACCTGTGTCTCAGGGCAGGCAGCAGCCTTCAGCCCGGGCACATCTTACAAGAGGCACTCAGCAGGTAGAAAGGCCCCGTCCCGAGACTGAGCCCGAGCCTCAGATTAAGAAGAGACCCAAGCCCCAAAGACAGCCCAAAGCAAAGCCTCAAAATGTTGAACGCAGAGCAAAGGCACAAACTGAGCCGCGCGCCAAGAAGAGGATTACTACGACAGTGCTCCTGTTTGTGTTGTTCTTCGTTCTTATCTTCGGTGTTATCTTCGCGGGTGCGGTATTTATCTATCAGGAAGACACAAGTCTTATCGTCAGCGAGCATACTATCGAGGCAGGACAGTCTGCTAATCTCGGCATGTATATAACCGGCAAACCGATGATGGAAGAATATGTTTCCTGCAATCTCGATTTTACGACTGTAAATTACACGCTTCCCCAGACGATCAGATTCACTATCACAATGTACGGAACCAATTTCCCGTGCGTCCTTAATATCGTTGATACGACAGCACCGACAGGCGAAGGGATCCCGCAGTCACTTTATTCAGTTGATGAGATACCTCCTGTTGAAGAATGCATCACTAATGTCAGTGACTTAAACGCTGTTTCCGTTGAATGGGCAGAGCTCCCTGACATATCTGCAGGCGGCAGTTTTGTTGCGGTAGCTTCGGTAAAGGATTCTTCAGGCAATGAGACGCTTGTCGAAGTTCCTTTGTCAGTAACAAGAGATTCCATAGCGCCCGTAATAAGCGGTACTGAAGATATCGAATCTTATATCGGCGATACGATCAGATACAGAGAAAATGTCACTGTAACGGATGACATCGATCCGCGTCCGGTTCTGGACATCGATACCAGCGAAGCCATCATGGATGAGCCCGGAACTTATGTCATAACTTACAGGGCTACGGATTTTACGGGCAATACTTCTGAGACGACGATCAATCTTACTCTTAAGCAGAAGCCTTCGACTTATGTTGAACCGGAGCTCGTTTACGAGGAAGCACAGAAGATATTAGACAGCATTACGACTGATGACATGAGCGATATGGAAGTCGCGCTGCAGATCACATACTGGGTAAGATACAACGTTTACTATGTCTCTTACTGCGATGACTCTTCCTGGACCAGAGCTGCATATGACGGCTTTACGAAGAGGAACGGTAACTGCTATACATTCGCGATGTGCGCGAAAGCACTTTTCGATGTCGCGGGAATCGAGAACATGATCATCATCAGAGATCCTTATATCTACAATCCGCACTACTGGAATTACATCAATATCGACGGTCAGTGGTACCACTGCGACTCGACCCCGAGAATCGGATGGAGCAGCTATTTCTTCATGTACACGACATCAGAACTCAAGTCATTTTGGCATAACGGATGGAATGGGTATAATTTCCCTGAAGAGCTTTATCCCGAATCTGCCACAGAGTCGGTACAAGACAGAATAAATTACAGCGGGCATTCACTGAAATACTGACATGAGTACCAATAATTCAGGCAATCAACCTAAGCCTCAGAGACGGAACGTAAATCTGTCCTCTCGAGGGGCGGATGTTAAGCAGGGAAGAACTCCCGTCAAAAAGCCTGTTCCGGATAACAGAAATGTTCCTCAAAGTGCCCGAAAACCTGTGCCTTCCAAGACCGCAAGACCTGCACCTTCCAAGACCGCAAGACCTGTTCGGAAAAACGTTAAGAAGGTTCCCCAAAAGCAGGCTCCCCAGAACAATAATCTCGTTAAGATCCTCATGGTCGGCGTGGTCATTGTCCTGTTTATCCTTGTAGGTGTAAGAGCCTTCGTTTTCTATCAGGATGAGACCGGTCTTCTGATACAGGAAGTTACCATTGAAGCGGGCAGCGTAAGACCTGACGTGAACATGTATTTCAGGGAAGAACCTGCGTTCCCCCAATGGGTCAATACCAATCTCAATTTTGATGAAGTGAATACCGATCTTCCGCAGACGATAACATTCAACATTCAGATGTACGGGAAGAACTTTCCCTGCAGGCTCATAATTGCCGATACCATCCCGCCTGAAGGTCAGGGAATAGAGCAGAAGATATTTGCCTGTGACGAGATCCCTGATGCTGCTTCATGCGTGACGGGAATAAGCGACATAACAGATGTTACTGCCACATGGCAGGATCTGCCTGACATGTCTGATGGCGGAAGCTTTACGGCGGTTGCGTTGCTGACTGACGGATGCGGCAACGAGACGACCGTTGAAGTTCCGTTTGAAGTTACGAAGGATGACACGCCTCCCGTTATCGACGGGGTCAAAGACCTTGATGTTTATATAGGTGATGCGATCACATATAAAGACAAGGTCACGGTAACTGACGATTACGATGAGAATCCGGTCCTTGAGATAGATACTTCCAATGTCAATCTTTACGAAGAGGGAACATACGAAGTCACATATACGGCTACGGATTTCTCGGGTAATGAGACAAGCATTACGATCAATCTGACGTTGTCTGAAAAGCCGGAAGGATATGTTGAACCTGAAGTGGTCTATGCCGAAGCTCAGAAGATATTGGACGAGATAACAGAGCCCGGCATGACCGAGGAAGAGATCGCTCTTCAGATCTGCTGGTGGTGCAGATATAACATCAGGTTTATCTTAAGGACTGAGACACGTTCATGGACCGAGGCTGCTTACAATGCTTTTGTTTACCGTACGGGCAACTGCTTCTCTACTGCATATGCGGCTAAGGCTCTGTACGATGTCGCAGGATTCGAGAACATGATCATTGAGAGATATCCTTATCAGACCGCAACACATTTCTGGAATTACGTTCTCATCAACGGACAGTGGTATCACTGCGATTCGACATGGCGTGAAGGTTATGACAGCTATTTCTTCATGTACACGACGGAAGAACTGCTGGACTTCTGGCAGGGCGGCTGGAACGGCTTCCAGTTCAAACAGGAGGAATATCCCGAGAGCGCTACCGAATCCGTTCAGTACAGGATCGACTATAAGAACCATACGATAAGCGACCCGTAATCTGTTCGTTAAGCAACTTGCCCGATTATTTGCTATAATTTTTCATATTAATAAATGGGGAGCATCAAATGACACCTGTACTTTATCTTGTAATTCCGTGCTATAACGAAGAGCAGGTCCTTCCGCTGACGAGCGGCAAGTTCAAGGCCAAGATCGATGAGCTGGTGGACGCAGGCAAGATCAGTGACAAGAGCCGCGTCATGTTCGTTAACGACGGAAGCAAGGATTCTACATGGGATATCCTCTCGGAGCTTTCCGAATCTGATCCGAGATACTGCGCCATATCCCTGTCACGCAACAGGGGCCACCAGAACGCCCTTATCGCAGGTCTCATGGAAGCAAAGAAGTTCGCTGACATTACGATATCGATGGACTGCGACGGACAGGATGACATCAATGCCATCACGGAGATGGTCGATGAATATGCAAAGGGCAGTGAGATCGTTTTCGGAGTCAGGAATGACAGATCAACAGACTCCTGGTTCAAGAGAACGACCGCGCAGTCTTACTATAAATTCCTCCGCGGAATGGGCGTGGACATCATTCCCGATCACGCGGATTACAGACTTATGAGTGCAAGAGTCCTCGATGCTCTTGAAGGCTACAGCGAAGTTAATCTCTTTTTAAGGGGCCTTATCCCGCAGCTCGGATTTAAGCAGTCCGTTGTCTACTATTCCAGAGCAGAAAGAGAAGCCGGAACGACTCACTATCCGTTATCGAAGATGGCAGCACTTGCGATCGACGGTGTTACTTCATTCTCGGTTAAGCCCTTAAGGCTCATCACGCTTTTCGGTTTCATTGTCGCGTTACTGAGCATTGCAGGAATCATTTATGTCCTGGCATCAGTTATATCCGGTTACTATGTTGACGGATGGGCTTCAACAACATGTATTCTGTGCTTTGTCTCAGGTATTCAGATGATCAGCCTCGGTGTCATCGGCGAATACATCGGCAAGATCTATCTCGAGACCAAGCAGCGTCCCCGCTACATCGTCAGCGAGAGAAAGAATCTTCCGGAGGAGTAAGACTTGGATATTCTTTATATCGTTATGCCCGCATATAACGAAGAGGACAACATCATCGATGTTGTGACTTCCTGGTATCCGGTCCTTGAAGGCAAGGATCCCGCATCCAGGCTCGTCGTTGCGGACAGCGGAAGTGTCGACAGGACGCATATCCTCTTAGAAGATTTCAAGAAGGACCACCCCCAGCTTGAGATCCTCTCTGATACCGGCAAACAGCATGGCCCGAAGGTCATCGCGTTATACGATTATTCGATAAAGAATGGCGCGGATTACATATTCCAGACTGATTCTGACGGACAGACGCTGCCCGGGGAATTTGATGCTTTCTGGCAGATGCGCCGCGGTTATAAGGGCATCTTCGGCCACAGGGCCGTAAGAGGTGACGGCAAGTCCAGAGCTTTCGTTGAGAAGGTCGTATGCTTCCTTCTAAGGCTCTATTTCCATGTCAAGGTTCCGGATGCGAATGCACCTTTCCGTCTTATGGATGCGAAAACCGTTGCCAAGTATCTGCCCAAGCTCGACAAGGATTACAACCTGCCGAACATAATGATGACAACTTACTTTGTCCACTATGGCGAGGAACACACGTTCAAAGAGGTCACGTTCAGACCGCGCCAGGGTGGCACGAATTCGATCAATATCAAGAAGATAATCAAGATCGGCTGGAAGGCCTTAGGTGACTTTCGCCGTCTCAAGAAGGCAATGTAATGGCAGACAAGTCAAAAAAGGATTCCAAGGTTTTATCAAGATTAATAATCGCTCTCGTACTGGCAGTATTGTCTTTTGCGATACTCTGGTTCGTGCAAAGGCTACTTATGCCCAAGTACCAGAGAGGCGTTATCGAAGGCTCATTCACCGAAGAGTACTACAGGGAAAATGTTCCGCATGATGTCATCTTTTTCGGTGACTGCGACGCATACGAGAGCTATTCACCGATCAAGATGTACGAAGAGTTCGGAATCTCCGCATATGTCAGAGGTTCGGGCGAGCAGTATATCTGCCAGTCCTACTATCTCCTGAAGGATGTTCTGCAGACTGAGACACCTAAGGTCGTCGTATTGTCCATCCACAATCTTCAGTTCGATGTTCCGCGCAATGAAGCCTATAACAGAATGACATTGGACGGCATGAGGTGGTCACAGAATAAGATCGATGCCATCAACGCTTCCATGACTGAAGGTGAGACGTTCGCATCTTATGTATTCCCGATCCTCAGATATCACGACAGATGGAGTGAACTTACAAGGACTGATATCGAGCACGTGTTCTCGAAAGACATCACCTCACACAACGGCTACTACATGCGCTGCGATATTAAGCCGCAGGGCAATTTCCCGCCTTCAATGGCGCTTGTAGATTACAGCTTCGGTGAGAATGCAATGTCTTATCTTGATAAGATCAGAGAGCTCTGCGAAGAGAACGGCATAGAACTTCTCCTAGTCCGTGCTCCCATCGAATACGGCTGGCACGAGCAGTGGGATCAGAACGTCGAAGAGTATGCTGCAAAGTACGGCCTCACTTACCTCAACTTCAACGACTATGCTGATGAGATGGGTCTTGATATGAGCGTCGATACGTACGATGCAGGACTTCACCTCAACATTTACGGAGCAGAGAAACTCAGCGTTTTCTTTGGTCAGTATCTTGTGGACCATTACGATCTGACAGATTACAGGACTGTCCCCGAAGTCGCTGCCGAATATGAGAAGGATATACAGTTCTATAACGACATGCGTGATGCCCAGCTCTACGAGATAGAGACCTACGGCGAACTGGTCAATTACGGGGCAAATGCGATTGAGAACTGACCCGCTCTCATCGTTTTGATCCGGGGCATATCACATCTTCTATATTAATTAGGCATTTTAGAGTAAAAAATACGGGCGTTTTCCCTCATTTTTGTAGCACGCGGGATTTGGGCTTGGTGTATCATAATACGGTGTCATAGAACGAATATGGAGGATGGTATATGAGATTTACTAAGACAGCAGCTCTTATCATGAGTTTAGGCATAGTAGCAGGCAGCGTTGCAGCATGCAGCGAACCCGAGCCTGTATCTTCCGATATCAATATTATCGCTTCCCAGGATCAGGGCAGCAGCGTCGTTTCAACTGACGAGCATTTTAATCCTGAAGCTGAGAGCCAGAATTATGTTTTCACACGCAAGGGCTATAACTACATCGTAGGCACAGTCTTCGATGAATCAGCATTGCCCGAGGAGCCTTCCGAATACTTCGAGACAGCTTCCTGCGCCGGAGAAGGAATGGCTATGGCATACAGATTCGGCACTTCTTTCTGGGTCGAATTGTACACAGAGTCTGACGTAATCGCTGCTATCTATCTTACTGACGATACAGTTGCAACAGCTGAAGGCATTTCGATCGGAAGCACAAAGGATCAGGTTAAGGAAGCTTACGGAGATCCTCTCGAAGAGACAGATTATCTTATCCAGTACAAGAAGGGCTCATGCCTGCTTCAGTTCGAATTCAATGCAGAAGGTACAGTAGAGAAGATCGTTTATT
The DNA here is from genome assembly GCA_024695565.1 of Saccharofermentans sp. The sequence continues at coordinate 17,773 of JAILHX010000134.1, forward strand.
TTGATAAGCAGTAATAATGGGTAAACGCGTTAAGAAATATAAGTTCAACGTAATGAGGTTTTTGGGATTTGCGGTTCTTCCGCTTATCTCGGGAGCCTTATTAGGTGTTATGGGCGCTTATGTTTTTTACAACGTGGTTATTGATAATATTGAGAGCAAGAGACTCACGGAAGTCGATATCGAGTATGGTCATCCGATCACACTCGATTGTTTTTTTACTAAGATCCCGCCGAACACGAAGTTCATCACTAACGTCAGCCAGATCGATACAGGTATGCTCGCATCTTATGACATCGCCATCGACTGCGGCGGACATATAGTTCATTCGGTTCTTAACGTTGTTGACCGCACGGCTCCCACGGCTAAGCCCGTACCGGTCGAGATGTATGCCGGCGTTGCACCTGAGCCGAAGACACTCGTAACTGATGTTTTCGACATGACGGATGTTCACTGCACATATAACGACGGCGAGCCTGATCTTACAAAGGGCGGAAACTTTGATGTCGATGTCAGACTTACGGATACGAGCGGCAACTATTCTGTTATCGCCGTTCCTTTTTATGTAAAGGCTGACACACAGGCTCCTACGATCTACGGCACACACGATATTGACATAATGGTAGGAAGCGACTCTATCGTTTACAGAGAAGGCGTAACAGTCTCAGATGACTTTGCTCCCAATCCCACACTTGAGATCGATGCTTCAATGGTAAATCTCAATATCGTTGGTGATTATCCGGTTACTTACACGGCAACAGATGATGTCGGAAATGTAGCTGAGGTAACCATCACCGTTCACGTTATTCCGATCGCCAATGCGGAAGAGACATCTGAAGTTACCCAGGCATACGTTGAGGAAGCCTACAGAATGGCAAAGGAGATCAACGAGACGATCTTAAGCGAAGACGATACCGATGTAGAGAAGGCTATGGCAATCTTCTACTGGGCACATAATCACATCAGCTTCATCCTTGCAACGCCTTCTTATGAGAACTGGGCTGTTGCTGCGATCAACACATTTACGAAGAGATATTCATCCTGCTATGGTTTATGGGCAGTATGCAAGGCCATGCTGGATGTTGAAGGAATCGAGAATCTCTGCGTTGTCAGAGAACGTTCGGGCTCATGGGAGAATATCCATTACTGGGCTCTGGTAAAGCTTAACGGCTCCTGGTGGCACTGTGACGCACAGAAGTATATCAACGATTATACCTCCAGGGCTTACTTCTGTTTCATGATGACAGACTCTGAGATCAGGAACGCTCCGACGAATCACAATTTTGCGAGCGACAATTATCCTGAGCGTGCTGATTATTCAGTGCAGTCGTATATTAATGTCTACTCGGGAAAAATATTATCGGGTTTCCCTTATGTAGAGTAAAATAGAGATACAAACCAGATCATTTGATGGGGATCAAAGGAAAAGGAAAAGAAAAAATGGAGAAGAGAAGACGAATTCTATGCATTGCAGCATGTGTGATGGCAATATGTTCATTAGCCATATTCGTTGCCTGTGATGCCAAAGTTAACATCAAAAAAGATGTTCTGATAGAAGCCGGCACTCCGATAACCCTGCAAGCATTCTTCGATGAACAGGTGCCCGATAACGCCATGTTCCTGACGGATATTTCAGGGATCGACACAAATATCCCGGCAGTCTATCAGCTCAAGATTCAGTGCGGCAATCAGGAAGAAGATGTCGTACTTAGGATCGAAGACCACACCGGTCCAACCGGCAATGCTGTTCCCGTATCTATCTACAGTAACTGGAAGATGCCTGATGCGGCAGACTGTGTCGCACACCTTTACGACCTCTCCGGAATCGCGAGAGTTGAGTATCAGGAAGGCACTCCTGCTTTTACTGCAAGCGGCGAATACAGCGTACCTGTAGTTGTTACCGATGTGTACGGCAACAGCACGGTCATCCCGGTGCCTTTTACGGTTATCGCTGACCACACCGCTCCGTCCATTATGGGAGCTCACGACTTAGAGCTCGAGGGCAATCCCGATTCTTTGGACTTCTTTGACGGCGTAACCGTTACTGACGATTACGACACAGAGCCTGTTATCAAGGTCGATGACTCACTCGTTAAATACGAGGAAGAAGGCACTTATGATCTCATATACAAGGCCATTGATAAGGCAGGCAATATCGGTACCGTCACCGTAAAGATCACGATCACTCTCCCTGCAGATGCAGAGCCTGTTGAATACGAAGATTACGATGTCAGCGGCGATCCTTATCCGCTTGCACAGAGTGTTATGGCAGGTCTTTGGAGAGACAGTGACGTAGAGACTGCAAGAGCCATCTTCAACTGGGTTCACGACACATTGTGGTTCAGACTCTTATCCGGATCACGTTCATATGAGGATGCTGCATACAGAGGCTTCTCAAGACATAACGGTGACTGCTATGTTTACTATGCCTGCTGCAAGATGCTCCTTGATATGGCCGGAATCGAGAACATGAGAGTTGACCGTTATCCGAGATATAACGGCAACATTCACTATTGGCTGCTCGTTAAGCTCAACGGCGAATGGTACCACTGCGATGCTACTGAAGGTTACAACGACCATCCCGGCATCTGGTTCATGTGTACTGACGAGCAGATCAACGACAGATACCACCAGTTCGACGGTTCGCTCTATCCTATGCGAGCAGGCGGTTCGACAAGCTATCTGCCTTCACCGACACCTGTAGAAGAATCAAGTTCTGAAGAGACAATAGATCCTTCAGCATCGTCTGACCCGAGCGAGTCTTCCGACCCGTCACAGTCTTCGGATCCAACGGATACCAGTCAGACTGATCCATCCGCGGATACGAGTCCGTCTTCGAGTGAGACACCTTCATCTGAGACACCACCTCCTTCTTCCGAAGAGACGCCTCCGCCTTCTTCGTCAGAAGATACAACGCCATCATCATCAGAGGAAACTTCGGATACCCAGCCATCGGCTTCTGATCCTACAGAACCCGCTGCGCCCGATACTTCCGATCCGGGTGGCGGAACCGTCTAAGTTGCAAGTAGACCTGTTGCGCTGGTAATAAGGTTAGCAATTGCTATGCATAAGACTATCGCGAAAATCGGAGCATTCATATACGTAGCTGCAATCCTTGCGGTTACTGTGATTTGTACTGTCAGAGACGCCGACCAGAACCTGATAAAAGAGGTTACGATCGAGTCAGGGTCCCTTATCAGGATCGAGGATTTCTTCAACGATTGTCCCGACGATGCCAGATTCGTTACCGATGTGTCGTCAATAGATACCAGGGTTCCCGCTGTTTATCAGTTAAGGGTCGCTTACGATGATGTTTTCGAGAAGGACGTAATACTCAGGATCGAAGACCATACGTCACCTAAGGGCGTGCCCGTTCCGAAGGAACAGTACTCCAGAGTCAAGTGGCCCGAGGCATCTGAATGCGTGGGCTACCTCTACGATCTGTCAGGAATCGCAACGATCGAATATCAGGACGGCATCCCGGAGATCCACGAGACAGGCGATTATCTGATCCCCGTGGTCGTTACCGACTGGTACAACAACCAGACGGTGATCGAGGTTCCGTTCCACGTAATCGTTGACGAGCAGGGTCCCATTATCAAAGGCGTGCACGATTTCGTGTGCACAGGCGATCCTGACGAGATGAACTACTACGACGGTGTCACCGTTACTGACGATTACGATGAGTCACCGATAATGCATGTAGATGACTCGGCAGTCAATTACGAGGAGAACGGCTGTTACGAAATAATATATAAAGCTGTGGATATGGTAGGCAACGTGACCATCATCACTGCAAAGGTAACTGTTGAACTGCCGGTTGAGGAAGAAGAGACTTCTTCCGAAGACTATGACGATTACGATTACAGTACTACGGGAGATCCTTATGCGCTTGCTTCGAACATCATGTCAGGCCTCTGGCGGGGGAGCGATGTCGAGACCGCAAGAGCGATCTTCGACTGGGTCCACAGTCACATCTACTACCAGACGATCTACGGTTCACAGAGTTATGAGAGCGCTGCTTACAGGGGCTTCTCGAGACGCAACGGTGACTGTTATGTTTACTATTGCTGCTCGAAAATGCTCTTAGACCTTGCGGGTATTCCCAACATGATGGTCACGCGTTCTCCGGTAATAACAAACGGACACTTCTGGAATCTCGTCTACCTCAACGGCGAATGGTACCACTGCGATGCAACCGTGTTCAGATCACACCCGAGTGTTTACTTCATGTGCACTGATGCAGAGATAGACGACTACGCCCACCAGTTCAACGGATCGCTCTATCCGGCACGCGCCGGCGGTTCGACTGAGTATCTGGAGGAAACAACTGAAGAGACAGATCCCGAAGAGATAACGGATCCTGATGCGATTAAGGATCCTGATGCAGTTACGGATCCTGATGCAGTTACGGATCCGACTGAATCACTTGATCCTGATGCAACGACCGATCCGAATGAGACGACGGCTCTGCCGGACGGTTCTGAGACGACAGATCCGACAGGTGATACGGTTCCTTCAAGCGATCCTTCCGATACTGAACCTACCGTGCCTGAAGAGACTCCAACTTCGCAGTCCGGAGAGACTGAACCCACGGAGCCCACAGAGCCCACGGAACCGACAGTTCCTGAGCAGGTTCCGTCGGAATCAACTGAGACTGCTGCGCCGGATTCAACTGATCAAGGTGGCGAAAACGTCTAAGATGTTGTAATCTATTACGCTGGTAATAAGGTTTAAGTATTTTTGAGAATTACTATGCATAAAACTATCGCGAAAATAGGAGCTTTCTTATACATTGCCGCAATAATTGCGGTAACGGTTATTTTCACGATCAGAGATGCCGACAGAAATCTTATAAAAACTGTTACGATCGAAGCGGGGACCGATATCCGTATCGAGGACTTCTTTGTAGATTGTCCTGATGATGCGAGATTCGTTACAGACGTATCGTCTATCGATACGGACATTCCCGCAATATATAAGCTCACTGTTTTCTATGGCGAAGCATTCGAGAAAAACGTAACTCTCAAGATAGAAGATCACACGGCTCCTAAGGGCATTGCGATCCCGAAGAGTCAGTACGCGAGCCTTGCATGGCCTGAAGCTTCCGAGTGCGTCGGCTATCTTTACGACCTGTCGGGAATTGCCAAGATAGAATATCAGAACGGAACTCCCGATTACATTTATACCGGCGATTATATCGTTCCCATTGTCGTTACCGACTGGTACAACAATCAGACAGTGATAGACGTTCCTTTCCACGTTATTGACGACCATAACGCGCCGCTCTTCTACGGCATTCACGATATCAACATCGACAATTCCGCCAGTGCTGTTATTGATTATTTTGACGGCGTTACATGGAAGGACGATTACGATGAGGAGCCCAGGATCAGGGTGGACGATTCCAATGTCGTCATCGGTGAAGAGGGCTCATATATAGTTACTTATATAGCCGTTGATGAGGCCGGCAATGTCCGAAGGCAGGATGCCACAGTCACTATTAAAGTGCCGGTTTTCGATGACACCTTATACGGTGCAGGCGGCGCATGGGATACTGCAGATCACGATGCGATCTATGAGTATGCCATGTCTCTGGCTGAAGAATTAAAAGGTGATACGGATATTGAGACTGCCAGAAACATTTTCACATGGGTACACTCATATGTTACTTATGAAGCGGTCTACGGTTATCAGACATTCGAAGACGCGGTCTACAGAGGATTCTGGAAGCACAGCGGAGACTGTTACGGTTTCTATTGTTGCTGCAAAATACTCCTGGATTGCGCTGGAATTCCCAACATGGGTGTCATAAGATATCCCGTGACTTACAATGGTCACTACTGGAATCTCGTATATTTGGATGGAGAGTGGTATCATTGTGATTCGACGAAGTTCATGAATCATCCTGAGATGTACTTCATGATGACTGACTCACAGATCGGTGACAGCCGTCACCAGTTCGACGGTTCGATGCTGCCTGTAAGGGCAGGAGGAACCCCTGAATATGCCTACTAAATCTATACTATAAATAAGGATAATAGGAGAAAAGAAAGATGAAGAAAACAAGAATTATCACAACAGCACTCGGTTTATGCCTTGCAGCATCCATGCTCGCAGGCTGCAGCCAGGAAACAAGCGGCGAGACAGTTCAGGCTTCCCGTATGGAGGGCGGCCAGACACAGATCTCAGTTGAAGAGTCCGGTGCTCAGGCAGCAACTACTGACGGTTTTGTATTCACCTATATGGGATACGATATCGTCATGGGTTCTGAAGTACAGCCCTACCTCGATGCATTCGGCGATCCCGAAGATGAATTCGAAGCTGCAAGCTGCGCCGGTCAGGGAATGGATCACATCTATTCTTATCCCGGATTCTTCCTTTATACAAGAGAAGAGAACGGTGTCAGCATTGTTGACGCAGTACAGATCACTGATTCCATTACAAATTACAACGGCGCTCATGTAGGCGATAAGATCGACGACGTTAAGGCTATCTTCGGTGAGCCTGCTGATGACTGGGGCTTCGGCTTCTCATACGCATCCGGAAATACCGAGCTCCGTTTCTTCTCTGAGAACGGAGAGACTATCGACGAGATCGAGATTATTCTGAAACAGAACTAAGAATAATCGCGAAAAAAGGCGATTTTCGAAGAATTTAAGAGAATTCTCGAAGTTTTTTAGGAAAAATTGTTGACATAACCGTTTATGGCGGTTATTATATGCAGGCTTGCGCATAAAAAGGGCGTATTTTGCCCTTCGTAAGATAAGAAAAATCATTGATTTCAAGGAGAAAGACACATGGCTACATATGTTGCAACCAAGGATTCAATTGAAAGGAAGTGGCTCGTAATCGACGCTGAGGGTATGGTTCTCGGCCGTCTGGCTACAGAGGTTGCTAAGCTCTTAAGAGGTAAGCACAAGCCCACATATACTCCTTTCCTTGATACCGGAGATAATGTAATCGTAATCAACGCTTCCAAGGTAGTTCTTACCGGTAAGAAGCTCGACGATAAGCTCTATCGTCATCACTCTGGATTCCCGGGCGGAATGAAGGAAGTTGACTATCGTACATTGATGGCAAAGAACCCTGAGAAGGCAGTTGAGCTCGCAGTTAAGGGCATGCTCCCTAAGAACTCACTCGGCCGTCAGATGTTCAGAAAGCTTCACGTTTATGCTGGTGCTGAATATGAGCAGACAGCTCAGAAGCCTGAAGTTTACACATTCTAATCGGAGGACTACTGATAATGGCAGCAAAGAAATCAAGCAGCAAAGTATATTATTACGGCACAGGTCGTCGTAAGGATGCAGTAGCAGCCGTACGTTTGCTTCCCGGTAAGGGCAAGATCACAATCAATGGCAAGGACATCGACGACTACTTCGGTCTCGACACATTGAAGCTCATCGTTCGTCAGCCCCTCGCAGCTACACAGACTGAGGACAAGTTCGACGTAATCGTTAAGGCTATCGGCGGCGGTATCTCCGGTCAGGCCGGTGCTATCCGTCACGGCATCGCAAGAGCTCTTGTTGAAGCTGATGAAGAGAGCTACAAGGCAGTTCTTAAGGAGAGCGGATTCCTCACACGTGACGCACGTATGAAGGAGAGAAAGAAGCCCGGTCTCAAGAAGGCAAGAAAGGCTTCACAGTTCTCAAAGCGTTAATCGACCGTTCGGTTATTACCAAAGAACTTCAAAGGTTGTCCCATTCGGGGCAACCTTTTCTTTTTGCAAGCACTTGAGCGATGCAATACACAGAAAGTGCGGGCAAATGTGCGGGTATACCCTCACTTTCGCCCTCATATTCGAGCATTTTGAAGTGGTTTGAGGTTGGATTAGAGGGTGCACCCTCATAAATACCCGCATTTATAGTGTGCTAAGAATAATTCGCCATACCCGGATGCTTACAAGAATGCATTTTTTACCCCCTAAAATTGAGACTTTAGGGTATGGAATGAGACTTTGGTCCGTGACAATAATATTAGTGATTAAGAATTAAGGGAGCATGAAGAATGAACAGTATCATTTTGCCTATGAAGGTTCACGCGGTAAAACTAGAATACCGAAGACTGGAACTAGAACGAATACCGCACGGACATTTCAGAACTAAGAATGGTAGGAAATATGTTTACGTGACTTATGATCCTCATAATCCAAAACTGGATTCCAGACATCCATGCAGACTGCTTGCCGATTCTAAACGAGGAGAGGAATATGCTTATGCTGTATCAGAATATTTACGACTGAAACATGAATATATGATTTTGTTAAATGAGTGGAATTCGAGATATGGTATAACTCCCCCGCATGTCAGTTTTCCAATCTTACAATTCGCGGATCCGCATAAAATGAATAATGATTTTTATGAAAGGCAGAAAGCGATTTGTGGGGAATACACTCCAAAAAATCCTACTGTTAGCGATCATGGAATATTGAAATCCAAGAATGAACAGATGGGAGCAGATTTGCTTAAGTTGATGGGTATACCATTTAAGTATGAACCAGAAGTTACATTCATAAATTCAGAAGAAATTATCAATCCGGATTATCTAATAAGTTTTTACGAAATAGATAGATGTGCTTATCTTGAGATTCTGGGAATGAATGAAAAAGTTGACTATTCAGTGAGAACCGCCACAAAGATCAACAGTTTTTCAAAAGATACATATAGACCTGGTCGCGAAGTGATATATGTGATCTTATATGACAAAGCTAATTTCGATGAAGACTATTTTGCAGGCCAGGTTTTGGATGCATTTAATAATATGATTCCTGACAGTGCCATTATATGGGAAGCTGATTCCAAGGCTAGTTGATATTACGTAACTATCAGAATTTGAGGCTGTGCTTGAGGGAGCAGCCTCAAATCTAACCTCAAAATCGATTCGAATGAAGTGGTTTGAGGGTAAACGTTAGGGCTTAACCTCAAATTCAGCCTCAAATTTGGAATAGTTGTAGCTTTGCTATTTGTTGACCATGAATGTAAAATTACTACGCATGATCAGATTTAAGACTACATCACCTGAACAGACTGAGAGATTTGGCTATGAGCTTGCCAAGTCTTTGGTGGGCGGCGATGTAATCGCTCTGACGGGTGATCTCGGCGCGGGGAAGACATGCCTTACGAGAGGCATAGCTGACGGTTTAGGTTCGAGGTCACATGTGTCGAGTCCTACGTTTACCATCGTTAACGAGTACGAAGGCGGAAGGCTGATGCTGTTCCATTTTGATACATACAGATTGTCAGGTCCTGATGATTTCCTTATGAGCGGTCTTGATGAGTATTTCTTCAGGGGTGGTGTATGTGTCATTGAGTGGAGCGATATAATAGATGAGTTGCTGCCGCAGGACACGATAAAGATGAAGATCACGGGTGACGGCAACACCAGGACGTTTGAATGCGAGTGCGGTGAGAAGCACGAGGGTTATATCAGAGGGGCAGCCGCAAAGGCCGGAGCTGAACAAGATACATGAAGTTATTAGTTTGTGATACATCAAATACAAATTGCAGTGCCGGGGTTTTCGAAGACGGAAAAGAGATCTGTTATGAACTCTCGTTTGAGACGAAGACGCACTCCGAGACGTTTATGCCGCTGGTGCATAGCGTGATGGAGAAGGCAGGAATTAAGCACGAGGATCTTGACGGTTATGCCGTAACCGTAGGTCCCGGATCTTTTACCGGGATCAGGATCGGACTTGCTGCCGTTAAGGGCATGGCGCTTGCTGCGGGAAAGAAGTGCATCCCCGTATCTTCGACTGAAGCGTTGGCCAGTTCCTGTGAGAACGTAACTATGACTCCCAAGGAAGAGACATTGATCGTTCCTGCTATCGATGCGAGAAACAACAGGGTGTTCGCGATGGCGGCAGAAGACGATACGCTTAAGGCGCTATTGCCTGAGAATGCTTACGATGCGGATGAACTGGTCGCGAAGATCGGGAAGATACCGGAGATCATATACAACAAAAGACGTCAGATAATAGTTGTCGGAAGCGGCGCGACGGTAATGAAGAAGGCGTTTGAGAAGGCAAAGTCCGGACTTAATATCTACTATGCTCCGGGCGCTGCGATCATGCCCAAGGGTGTTGCGCTCTCTGCATTTGCGAGCATGAACCTGATAGACGGAAAAGATCTTAAAGCATCTTACTGTGCCGTCTCGCAGGCTGAGAGGCTTAAGAAGAATGGTTGATCCCGAGCTGGTCATAAGATCTGCAGATCTGTCTGATATCAAATACATTATGGACTTGGAGCAGGGGTCTATCGTTCATCCCTGGGACAGCAAGTCCATTGAGAGTCTCATTGTAGATAAGAATAAGAAATGTTATGTTGCCGATCTGCACGGAACAGTTGTCGGATATGTGGGTGCTGAGACTGTGCTCGATGAATGCAATATCGGAAATATCGTAACTCACAAGGATTACAGGGGCAGAGGCTTTGCGTCCGTGATGATGGGCATTCTGCTGGAAGATTTGAAGAATAAAGGTATCTCCAAGATCTTCCTCGAAGTTGAACACGATAATGAGCCCGCCATCGCGCTCTATAAGAAATACGGATTCGAACCGTATGGAGCAAGGCGCGATTACTACGGGCAGGGCAAGGATGCTGTCCTGATGAGCAGGGACCTCTAAACTCTGATTGATAAATTTACCAAAAGGTTTTCGTAAAAATATATCATTTGGGTTAAAAAGTCGAAAATAGACAGAGCGGCTCGTTTTTGGTTGATTTTCGAAGGACTCAAAAATATACTTATGTCGTATTTAATGAGGGGTGTACCTGTACTATGACTAAAGAAAAGATTGTTTTTGATTGTGAAGATGCTCTCCAGATGAAGGCCGTTGCGGTCATGATCCAGAAGGCTTCCCAGTACCACAGCACAATCTATATTGTCCGCAGCGGCAGAAGAGCTAATGCGAAGAGCCTTTTAGGTGTTATGTCCCTCGGAATCGAGAACGGCGCCGAGATCGAGATCGAAGCTAACGGCGACGATGAGAAGGAAGCATGTGATGCACTTCTCGCTCACCTCAAGAATCCTAAGATCGCTGTGTAATGCCCGCCGGTAAATTTGACGCCAGGCTGGACACAGTCCCTTTAAGCCCCGGAGTGTACCTTATGAAGGACTCTTCGGGCTGTGTTATTTATGTAGGAAAAGCAAAGAAATTAAGGAACAGATTGAAGAGTTACTTCGGCGGCGGAGTCATCTCCAGTCCCAAGGTCAGGGCGATGGTATCGCATGTGGCTGACTTCGAATATACAGTCGTCGGCTCTGAACCTGAAGCGCTCCTGTTAGAGAACAATCTGATCAAGAGATATCAGCCCAAGTACAATATCCTTCTGCGTGACGATAAAGGTTACCCTTATATCTGCGTTACTCTTAATGAGACATATCCCAGAGTTTTTAAGGCGTTCAGACCTGATCCCGAAGCCCGAAAACAAGGCGCCCGGTATTACGGTCCTTATATGGGTTCCGACTGCTTTGAAGTGTTAAAAGCAATATCTGATATCTTCCCGCTAAAGCGCTGCAAGAAGGTGTTTCCGAGAGATATCGGCAAGGAGAGGCCGTGTCTTAATTATCACATCGGCAAGTGCATGGCTCCGTGCCTCGGCACAGTCAAGAGCGAGGACTACCGAGCCATGATCGGCCAGATCGTCCAGTTCTTCGAAGGTAAGTATGACGGCATCGAGCAGGACATCAAAGCGCAGATGGAAGAGTGCTCTGCTAACCTCGAATTCGAGAAGGCGGGAGCATTAAGAGACAGGCTCTACGCGCTTAGAGCCATCCGTCAGAACCAGAGAGTATATCTTAATATCGAACGCGATGTTGACAGCATCGGACTCTATTCCGACTGTGGTGAGACGTGCGTTAGAAAGCTCGAATTAAGACAGGGAAGAATAGTCGGATCTTCCACATATTTCTTCCCAGGAGAAGAAGACGATCAGGAAGAGATATTGAAGAATTTCCTGATGCAGTACTACGAAGACGCACCGTTTATACCGCCTCATATCCTCGTGCCTTTTGAGATGGCAGAAGACGATCTCGAAGTAATCGAGAAGACGCTTACTGAAAAGCTCGGCAAGAACTGCAGACTCCATGTGGCAGAGCGCGGAGAACTTCGTGAATTATCTGATCTCGCGAAGAATAACGCCCGCGAGATGATGGTTAGAAGGATATTAAGAGGCGGTTCTGCCAATGCAGATCCTTCGCTTCCCGTAAGGTATCTCGAAGAACTTCTTGGAGCCCCTGAAGGCTCAATATCCAGAGCTGAATCATTCGATATCTCCAACTTAGGTAACGACGATATCTGCGCAGGCATGGTTGTGTTCAAAGACGGCAGGGCAGATAAGCAGTCCTACAGATTATTCAAGATGAAGAGAGTCGAATCCCAGGACGATTACGCGTCCATGAGAGAGACTTTGGAGAGGCGTTTCAGCCATAGCGAAGATGATGGATTTAAGTATCCTGATGTTATCCTCGTTGACGGCGGCAAGGGCCAGCTCGAAGCAGTCGCTTCGGTCGTCAGATCGATGGAAGGAACGGAGAATATCTACCTCGCGGGCATGGTCAAGAACGATCACCATAAGACTGCGGGAATCGTTTTCGAAGACGGACGCGAGATAAGACTTGAAGGCAGGACCTTGAGTGATCAGGAGATGGGATTATTAAGGTTCCTGACGACTGTACAGAACGAAGTCCACAGGTTCGCGATCACATATCAGCGCAAGCTCTCGGGCAAGCGCAACATAAAATACAAGCTTGAGACTATCGATGGAATAGGACCGGCTAAGCGCAGGAATCTGCTCTCGCATTTTGGTACAATAAAAGCTGTGGAAAATGCAACAGTGGAAGACCTGAAGGGTGTCAAGGGCATTACCGTAAAGGACGCTGAAGCAATCTACAACCATTTCCACTAAGGAGTCCGAATGGCGATCTACGCTCTGGCAGATTTGCATCTTTGCTTAAGCTGTCCTGACAAATCCATGGAGATCTGTTGGGTCACTTGGACTGACTATGTGGATCGGATCAGGGAGAACTGGGAAAACACGGTGACAGCTGATGACACGGTCCTTATCCCCGGCGATATTTCCTGGGCTACTTATGTTGATAAAGCCGAAGAGGATTTCCGTTTTATATCAGAACTTCCGGGACGTAAACTGTTATCACGCGGCAACCACGATTACTGGTGGACCACGATGAAGAAGATGGAAGAATTCTTCGCGGAAAAGGGCTTTGATAATCTGGAGTTCGTAAGGACAAATGTGCTCGAATCCGAAGGCTGCCTTATCACAGGGACAAGAGGCTGGATGATAGAATCAAAAGACAGCATCGAAGGCTCCGATAACAGGAAGATCTATGAGCGTGAGAAGCTCCGTATCGGCATGTGTATAGATAAGCTTAATGAAGCTGATACTGACCATTCGAAAACTAGGATCCTCATGATACACTATCCGCCGATTACTGCGAGTCAGGGCTTTACTGAATTTGCTTCCATGATCGCCCAAGGCGGCGTCGATATATGCGTATACGGACACCTTCACGGCAAGGCGCATAAGAAGGCTTTTGAAGGTGATTTTGAAGGAACAAAGTTCATCTGCGCATCGGCAGATTATGTCGGATTTAAACCGGTGAAGATCGTATGAAGTTATCAGGAATAAAGAGTTATCTGAGCAAGCCATCGAGGGCGGTAATTGCATCAGTAGCAGCGACTGTTCTTACCGTTCTTCTGATGTTTGTTTTTAAGCCTTTGTTTCCTGAGCAGACAGCGATATACAGGACATTAAGTGTTGTGGGAGCAGCCGAGATCGAGGCCGGCGAATATGTCGATGTTACGTTCGATACGTTTACAGATTTTGATACCATCGGCGTTGCTGTCTATGCAGATTCTCCTTCCAAAGAATACGAATTAAAACTCATAGAGAATACTGACAATCACTATGTCGTCAGGATTACGAATACAGGTAATGACACATTAAAGCTCCTGCTGGAATCACCAGAAGTTTATAAGTCTATCGAACCTTATAACGAGACGGGAACGATCGATATCAATCTTAATGTCAACGGAAGTCCGAACGGCAATGTTTTTATATTCGTTACGTTCTTCACGGCACTGTTCGTTTTCTTCGTAACGTTTGCTTATCTGACTGATAATCTCTCGCCTTCGAAGTTCTATCTGATAGGCGCTCTTACTTTAGGTCTCGGAGCATATCCTGTGCTGTTCCCTGCGTGGTGCGCACACGATGCTGATGCTCATTTCCAGGCTGTATACAGGTTCTCAAATATCCTGCTCGGAAAGGGTGGTGATTGGGTAGGAAGAGAGTGCGATGTCGAGTTCTTCAGAGGGTCGTGGAAGAGGTTTGTATTCGAAGGCGGATACAGGCCTGATCCTGCAAGTGACATGTACCTTCCTGTAGTGATGAATAACAAGATGTTCGTATCAGGAGACCAGACTGCGATCGTCGCTTCTGACGGCGGAGATTATGCATATATGCTCTTCTACAGCATCTTCAATTATCTGCCCTTAGTACTCGGCTTTGTCATCGGCAGACTTATTAATCTCTCGCCGATGTACATGATCCATCTTGCAAGATATCTGCAGGGCGCTCTGTTCGTTTTCCTTACTTGGAGAGCGATCAAGAAGGTCAAATCCGAGAATGTCGCATATCTTCTCACTCTCGTATCACTCTTCCCGATGTCACTGGCATACCTTACAGCGTTCAGTTACGACGGAGCGGTGCTTACATATCTCATCTGTGGAATAGCGATGCTCTATGGTTTTACTGAGGATGAGAAGTTCTGGAACAAGAAGAACATTATAGAAGTCCTCATCTGGTTCTTTCTCATCGGAAGCGTTAAGGGCGGCGCGTATGTCATCATGATCCCTATGGTATTCATGCTTATAAAGAAGCCGTTAAAGGACCGCAGGAATCTGCTGCCTATCGCTCTTACTGCAATTGCATTCCTGGCTATGGGACTTTGCAACGTTGTGCTCAAGCCTAAGGGTGAAGATCTCTTCCAGTTAACGGGAGACGACGGCTTCTATTCTGCAAGCTTTGCGCTCTACCATCCGTTCAAATATCTTGCAATGTGCATATCGACTCTGTTCGTATTCGCTGGCGACATAATAACCGACAGTGTAGGAAGATCAGAGGGATGGAACGAGGTTGCAATACCGGGTGTCATTACCGTGTTTATACTGCTTGCAACTATCACGGCAACTGTTGCATCTAAGAAGGAAACCAAGGTCAATAAATCACAGGTGATCTCATTCGTTATCGCAACCGTACTGTTGCTCCTTTGCGCACCTGCAATGCTGCTTCACGATACTCCTGTCGGCAACGAACTCATTATGGGTGTTCAGGGAAGATATTTCAGGCCATTGGCGCCGCTCATCATCCTGCTCATAACAGGTGTCTGCGAGGTCATCGGATCCAAACTTGAGAAGAAGAGCCTGGAGAGCCTTACATCAAAATCTGTTGCAATAAAAAACATCAGTTTGGTTGTCTTTGCCGTCGGATCGGTCGCAGCGGTAATCGCCATGAATTCGCTCTATCTGGGAAGATGATGATTTAATGGCCTGAATTTTTTTTGAGTCTGCAAACGCAATAAATAAAGGCGTTTGCGGGATACGTAAATTATTTTTGATAGACAACTATATTTATATAATATATAATAATCTGCGAGCCAAAGCTTAAGGGATATTCTCTTACGCGGCGGCTCTTTTTTGTCTATATCAGCATTAGAGGTAATCACATGGCATACTCGATGACAGGCTTCGGCCGCGGCGAGAAAATATTTGACACCAGGAAATACAGCATCGAGATCAAATCCGTCAATTCCAGATTCTGCGACATCTCGATCAGAATGCCCAGAATGTTCAATTATCTGGATACTGACATCCGCCGCATCATCACCGACAGATTATTGAGAGGTAAGATCGACGTCTTCATCAACTACGAAGATCAGGGTGAATCAGGACAGACAGTTACGGTCAACACAGGTCTTGCCAAGGAATATTCCGAAGCAGCCAAAGCGATCAGCGCAGTAACAGGAAGAACGGATGATTTTGGAGTTGAGAGGATCGCTCTTATGCAGGACGTATTAAGCGTTACCGCAAAAGAGATCGATGAGGAAGCAGCAACCAAGGAACTTATCGAGACATTAAATCTTGCAATAGACGGCATGCTCTGTATGAGGAAGAGAGAAGGCGATAACCTCGTATCAACGATCCTTACGAAGATCAGTTCTCTCGAAGTCATAAGAGAAGAAGTAGTTGCAAGATCTCCCGAAGTAGTCGAGAGCTACAGAGCAAAGCTCGCCCAGAGGATCAACGATATCCTCACAAGCGACCAGCGGGAGTTCTACGACGATAACCGCCTCGCAGCAGAAGTTGCGATATTTGCCGACAAGTGCGCGATCGACGAGGAGATGGCAAGACTCTCATCACACTTCTCACAGGCAAGGAAGATCTTAGCTGAAGAAGAGACCGTCGGTAAGAAGATGGACTTCCTCGTTCAGGAGATCAACCGTGAGGTCAACACCACGGGCAGCAAGGCAAATGACATCGAGATCACTTCAAGAGTTCTTACAATGAAGAACCTCGTAGAAGAGATCAGGGAACAGATTCAGAATCTCGTATAACGGAAGGCAGGCAAATGGAATCCGGATTTATCGATATCGGCTTCGGCAACATAGCACAGGCATCAAGGATCATCTGCGTTGCATCAGCAGAGTCTTCACCCGTAAGACGCATGATGCAGGATTCCAAGGACAGGGGCATGCTCGTTGACTGCTGTGCTGGCAAGAAGTGCAAATCGGTAATAGTTACGGACAGCGGTTTGGTACTTACATCCGCACTTGCCACAGCAGAGATCAAGGAGAAACTCGGATAATGGAAAATCGCGGATTAATCGTTGCAGTCTCAGGTCCTTCGGGTGTCGGCAAAGGCACGGTGCTTGCCAGAGTAGAAGAGCTCATTGAACAGGCCAATCCCGGAAGCGTAGGTCACTCTATCTCAGTTACGACAAGAGCACCGAGAGGACAGGAGAAAGACGGTGTCGAATACTACTTCAGAACGAAGGAAGAATTCGAACAGATGATCGCAGACGGCAAGATCGTTGAATACGACAAGTACGTCGATAACTATTACGGAACACCTTCCGAGCCGCTCGAGAAGATGATCGACAAAGGCCAGGATGTCCTCTTCGATATCACAATAGAAGGAAGCCTCGCTCTTGACCGCAAGTTCGGTGACGACGCGGCAACAATATTTATTCTCCCGCCCTCAATGGAAGTACTGGAGAACAGACTCCGCGGAAGAGGCACTGAGACGGAAGAGAAGATAATGCTCCGTATGGAGCAGGCAAAAGCAGAGATCAAGCGTGCAGGTGAATTCGAATACATCATTACTAACGACGATGTTGAGAGAGCGGCACAAGACATTCTCGCGATAATCAAGTCTGAAAAGCTTAAGGCTTCAAGAAACATAAACGCTATCAAAGAAATTGATGAATAAAAGGAGAAGAGAGGTAAAAAGATGTTAACAGATCCTTCAATTGAGAAACTCAAAGAGAAGTCAGCAAGCCCTTACGATCTTACTGTTTTGGTAAGTAAGCGTGCCAGGGAACTGACAGACGGCGCTCAGCCCATGATCGACGATGCAGGTGCAGCTAATGTTGTATCCCTTGCATGCCGTGAAGTGGCAGCTGACAAGGTCGTAGCAGTTAAGGGTGATGTAGAGGATGAGGCAGTTATCCCGATCACAAGAGAAGAGAAGATCAGAAGAAGAGAAGAAGCTGAGAACAGAAGAAAGCAGCTCGAAGAAGAGAGAGCTGAGAGAATGTCTTCTGTAAGCGGTCTTAATTCCAAGGGCTTAGATGATCTTATCGATGCTTTGGCAGGCGGCGCATCTTCTGAGGAAGAAGAGGAAGCCGTTTACGAAGAAGGCGACGCTGAAGACGATACAGTCGAAGACGAAGAATAATCTCAAGGGAGAATCAGATTTAATATGGCAGTAGAGAAAACAATGGATAAGATAGTCTCCCTGGCTAAGACCAGAGGCTTCGTATATCCTGGTTCAGACATCTACGGCGGTCTCGCAAATTCATGGGACTACGGCCCGTTAGGTGTTCAGCTTAAGAACAACGTTAAGGCAGCATGGTGGAAGAAGTTCGTCCAGGAGAGTCCTTACAATGTAGGACTTGATGCTGCGATCATCATGAACCCCAAGACATGGGTTGCTTCCGGTCACGTAGGTGGATTCTCAGATCCCCTTATCGACTGCAAGCAGTGCAAGGCCCGTCAGAGAGCTGACAACCTTGTTGAGGATTGGAACAAAGAGAACGGTATCGAGGACGTGCCTGTTGAAGGTATGAGCCCTGAAGAAATGGTTGCTTACATCAGAGAGAAGAACATTCCCTGTCCTGTATGCGGCGGCCACAACTTCACAGACATCCGTAAGTTCAACCTCATGTTCAAGACATTCATCGGTGTTACCGAGGATTCCACATCTGAAGTTTACTTAAGACCTGAGACAGCTCAGGGTATCTTCGTTAACTTCGCTAATGTCCAGCGTTCATCACGTAAGAAGATCCCGTTCGGCATCTGCCAGATCGGTAAGTCTTTCAGAAACGAGATCACACCCGGCAACTTCATCTTCCGTACAAGAGAGTTCGAGCAGATGGAGTTGGAGTTCTTCTGCGAGCCCGGTACTGACCTCGAGTGGTTCGATTACTGGAAGACATTCTGCCACGACTGGCTCATCAACCTCGGTATTAAGGAGTCTGAACTCCGTACAAGAGATCACGCTAAGGAAGAGCTTGCTTTCTATTCCAGAGCTACTACAGACTTCGAGTTTGCTTTCCCGTTCACAGACTGGGGCGAACTCTGGGGTATCGCTGACCGTACAGATTACGATCTCAAGCAGCACATGGAATTCTCCAAGCAGGATCTCTCTTACTTCGATCCTGCTAAGAATGAGAAGTACGTTCCTTACGTTATCGAGCCTTCGCTCGGTGCAGACCGTGTAACTCTCGCATTCCTCTGCTCAGCTTATGACGAGGAAGAGCTTGAGGGCGGAGACGTAAGAACTGTTATGCACTTTCATCCTTTCTTAGCTCCTATCAAGATCGGCGTGCTCCCTCTGTCAGCTAAACTCACAGATAAGGCGCAGCCTATTTTCGAGCAGCTCTCGAAAAAGTATATGTGCGAACTCGATGACCGTCAGTCTATCGGTAAGCGCTACAGAAGACAGGACGAGATCGGTACTCCTTACTGCGTAGTTTATGACTTCGATTCTGAGGAAGACGGCTGCGTAACTATCAGAGAAAGAGACTCCATGAAGAACGTCGAGTACGAGCCCGGAAACATCAGATTCCCGATCGACAAACTCGATGAATTTTTCTCAGATAAGTTCGATTTTTAACAGACTATTCTGTTAAAATTAACTGATTAGTTTCAAACGGCTAAGGCCATATGAGAAATAAAAAACGAATCCAATAAATGAAAGGCGGATAAAAAGAATGACAAAGTACGTTTACCTGTTCACCGAAGGCAACGGAAACATGCGCGAACTCCTTGGTGGTAAGGGCGCTAACCTTGCTGAGATGACAAACATCGGACTCCCTGTACCTCAGGGTTTCACGATCAGCACAGAG
>JAILHX010000156.1 GCA_024695565.1 Saccharofermentans sp.
GTAACCTCTGACTTTTTCGAGTTCTTTAAGAGCGCTCTTGTAAGACCTGTTATCAAAGAAATACTTGCCTCTGCAGTATGTCTCAAGCTTTTCGGCCTCTGCCACGCCGTCATCACAGATCTTGATGAGATCAGAAGAGATAGCGTCTTCGATCCTGCTGCACTCATTGATTGCCTGCTTGTATAAGAGCTTGGCTTCATCAGCGGATGCGAGAACAGCCTTGCTGCTTAAGATCCTGCCGGCCTTATTAATGGTTGCGATAGCGTGGGAATACTTTGGATATAACTCCGCAATGGCCCACTTGTTTCCGCAGTTTGCACATCTGCAGGATGTTGAAGCATAGTCGTAAACCAGGTCTCCGCCGCAGATCCTGCAGTTAAACGATACCTTGTCATTTGCTGAAGGCTTGTGCTTCTCGGCAGAATCATCAACGAAAAATGTTTCTACAGTGACATCATAAAAATCCGCGATCCTCTGCAACATTTTGAATTCGACCGGAAGGCGTCCGGCTTCCCATTTATATATAGCGAGTTCGGGAACACCCCATTCCAATGCCAGCGCTTCCTGGGTGAGGTTGTGCTTTTCTCTCAGCTTTTTTAAGTTTTCGGCGACAATAATATCCATTTTGACTCTCCTATTATCTTCCTAATATCCATATGATATATGAAACAGGCGTCTATTTGTATATATTCTTAATTAAATTTTATAAATACAGCCTGCTGATGGATTATAATGTCAAAGAAAAGGTTGGGGAAAAGGGGATATAAGGAGATGAAAGCATTCATGAGATCTGATCAAATGAAGATCGAGGGATGATTTCATAGAGTTAACTGTTTTATGAGCACTAAACACGTAGTAGTCCTGCCTTACGATGAGGAATGGAAAATAGATTTCGAAGATATTAAAGCAGAACTCATGCAGGTGCTTGAGGGTCTGGTCTTAAGTGTTGAACATGTCGGCAGCACTTCTGTTCCCGGACTTGCGGCAAAACCTGTCATTGATATAGATGTCGTGATAGAAGATCAGGACTGTTTTGATAAGGTGAAGACGGCACTTGGTTCGATCGGTTATCATCATGAAGGCAATCTTGGTATCCAGGGCCGCGAAGCGTTTAAATACAATGACAAAGATCATCTGAGAAAACATCATCTGTATGTATGCTCTAAGGATGCAGCTGAACTTAAAAGGCATATATCTTTCAGGGATTATCTGCGTGCACATCCTGAAGCAGTTGAGGAGTACGGCAGAATTAAAATGGAAGGTGCAGAGCTGTATCCTTATGACATAGACAGATACATAAAACACAAGTCACCTTTTATCAATGGAATTTACCGGATGATCAGCGAAGGTGAGATAAGGTAAATTCTGCTCATACTGCTGTAAAATATAAGAACGATATCGAAGCAGAAGGAATTAATAAGAAATATTCAGGTATGGCTATTAGTTTAACAAAAGAAAAAATGGAGGAATTATTCCTTCAGTATCTGGCAAAGATCTTCGGGTTTCCTGAAGTCGTTAGCTGCTGTGCAAAGGAAGTCGTGATTACGCGCGAGACACTCGTTGATGCCGGAAAGCAGGCGTTTGAGGCGGGCTACCATGACTTGTACAGCGATATAGATCTGTCTGTAAAAGTACGCCTTCCCAAAAACGGTTCTGTAACTCCTGAAGAATACAATAAAAGGATCGACCGTTTCGGTGTAACAGAAGATACGGCGCTGGGGTGGATGTATATTCCGGTAAATCATATTTACAGGATCATTTTCAAAAACGGAATGCGCTATGATCTTATCTTTGAATTTGAGTATTCAGATGATGTCGAGCTGAATCTTGAAAAGAAGCCTTCCTGTGACGATGAGAATCCGAATTGGCCGGTGGATAACATAAACCGTTTCTGGTTTATCCAGATCCAGGCTCTTGGAAAATTATACCGGAGGGACTATCTGATCAGTTCTCATCTGGCTAATATGAACTGCAATGATACTCTGGTCATGCAGATGATCATGAGGGATCTGAAATACGGTACCAGTCATCACAGATACGGTTATTCGGAAGAACTGGAA
>JAILHX010000009.1 GCA_024695565.1 Saccharofermentans sp.
ACATCATCTACCAGCAGTACCGTAAGACCCGTTACATCCCAATCATCGCTCACGGCAAATGCACCCGTGACATTATTTGCCCTCTCGTTTGCATCTCTTATCTCAGCCTGCCTGTTCGTATCTTTGGTCCTTATAAGAAGGTCTCGGGCATATGGCAGGTTATTTATCTTCGCAACAGGATAAGCTATCTCGCCTGCCTGGTTGAAACCTCTTTCTTCCAATCTCTTCCTTGACAAAGGCACAGGAACGACCAGGTCGGCCCTGATGTTTTCGAGCTTAACAAAAGATCCCAATATACATCCGAATAATCTTGCAAGTTCAATCTGCTTACCGAACTTGATCCTCGGAACAGCCTGCTCGACGATGCCCTTGTAAGCAAAAGGCATAAACAGAGCCAGCCCCGGATAAGGATCGTTCTCTATGGGATTAGACAGGCAAAGAAACCATCTGGCATCTTCATCCTGCCAGTTAAGATCTGCCAGACACTTTCCGCATATGTGAAGGTCAGATTCTGTTTTATAAAGTTCCCTGTGAAATCTCTTATATTCTCCGAACCTGTCTTCTGTATCAGATACTTTCCCGCAGATCGCGCATCTGTATGGGAAGATAAGATCTGCTGCCCCCTTAAATGCTTCTCTTATCTCTGATGGTATGCTTATTCTCGCGGTGCTTAGAAGATACCCCATTACTTATTTCTGCGGAAATCAACTGTCTTAAGAAGATCTCTTAAGCAGGTCTCGCGGACGTCATCTTTGGGTCCGTTCAAAAATCTGGCAAGCGTGCCCTCGAGCTCAACGATCGTAACGTTCATCCTGCCTCTGGTGACCGCAGTATAAAGGAGGCTTCTCTTATACAAAAGCGCGTTCATCTTGCCCAAAGCGATTATCACCCTGTCGAATTCGCAGCCCTGCGACTTATGAACGGTTACAGCGTATGCAAGCTCAATGTTGTCCAAGAGCTTGCCCTTGTATTCAACGTTCTTGCCCTCATCGAAAGCAATGGTAACCGAAGACTTCAGAGGATCTATGTCACTTACTACTCCGAGCTCGCCGTTGAATATTCCCTGCAGGACTTCGCCAGTCGCAGGATCGATCCACTCGGTCGAGTAATCGTTCTTGTTCTGCATTACCCTGTCACCGACGTGAAGCGTAAGGTTTGAGCCCTTCTTCAGCGTCTTAAGGTCTTCTGTAGCTTCCAAAGCCTGTATCATCTTATTGAGCTGAACAGTACCCAGAGCGACATTCTCATTCTTCGTGGGCGTGAGGCAGATAATATCTTCTTTCTTATGTTCCAAGAAAATCCTTGTAATGGTCTCCTGAGCTTCTTCGTCAGACTTGCAGCTGATTATCTCAAAATCGACGCCGGTCTGATCAGGTTTAGAGCCCTCAAGTATGAGCCTCGCATTTGCAGCGATCGTTCCGCCTTCCGATTGTCTGTGAAGCGCATCAAGTCTTACTCTCGGAATCGAATTGCAGGATATGAGATCTCTTAATATATCCCCGCACCCGACAGACGGGAGCTGGTCAGGGTCACCGACAAATATCACCGATGTGCCCTTGTCCACGCTGTCCAGAAGATGCCTGAAGAGCATCGTGTCCACCATGGACATCTCATCTACGACTATGACCCGGCAATGGATGGGGTTATCCTTGCCGTGTACAAAGAGCAGGCTGTTATACTGCCCTGCCCTGTCAGGGAGCTGGTCATCTTCGTCATTCTCTATGGTCCTTCTGACACCCAGAAGTCTATGTATGGTCGAAGCCTCGAAGCCGCTTGCTTCCGAGAGCTTCTTTGCCGCTCTTCCCGTAGGCGCGGCAAACACGGAACTTATCTTGTTCCTTCTGAAGTATTCACCCAAAATGCCCATTATCGTTGTCTTGCCAGTTCCCGGGCCACCCGTGATGACGCTTATCGGACTGTACATGCAAAGATAAAGAGCATCAAGCTGCGACTTATCGGGGATGATGCATAGGTCAGAGGCAACTTCCTTCAAGATCCTGTCACTCTCGTCTCTTGCAGGCGGAACTGTCTTCGTCTTGAGCATCTCATTGATCCTGCGCTCGATCGCAAGCTCTGATGCAAAATAACTCATCGTCGCAAAACGGGCATCCGGATCTTCGACGTCGCAGGCAGAGCACTTGCCTGAATCGTATTTATATACAGCGATCTTCTTATCTTCGATCGCCAGGAGCGCTGATTCCCTGAACACCTCCGAGAACTGTTCGGAAGAGAGCTTCGATTCATGGGCATTAACGTATTCCAATGCCCTGCGCCTTACGTCCTGAGGCTTAAGAGCGGTTGATTTCGTATCCTCATGAAGATACATGCATGCCTGATATAAAGCTGCGGCAATCCTCTCAGTTGCTACGGGAGATACGCCCTCTCCAAGCGCGATCTTATCGAGGAGTTCAAATCCTGCTATGCCGTGACCCATAAGTTTAAAAGGAGTCTTCCTGATATTTGCGCAGTCAAGCATTCCGCCGTTCTTTAAGAGCTTGATCTGAAGCTGCGAAAATCCCATAAGCTTTGCTTCCAGGCCCTGCTCGAAGAATTCCTTATCCTGCATTATAAAGTCGCAGATCTCCATGGCTCTGGCAGCGGACAGTCCCTTAACTTCTGATGCTGCCTTCTCGGGGGTCTCAGTTAAGATCTTCAGGATCTCATGTCCGAACTTATCGGCAAGGACTTCGGCTGTAGCCTTGCCAAGACCGCTTATGTTGTCAGCCAGGAATGAAGCTATAAGAAGAGAATCCCCTGCATCTTCATCGACACTGATCTTCTTGAGCGTGACCTGCGGCCTGTTGTTCCATTCAGTCACTTTGCCCGAGATTATGTAAGAGCCACCCTCTACGATATCCACCTTGGATTTGCCCGCGACAGTAAATCTGCCGTCGCAAAGAAAAGAGACGAAGTTGTTCTCTCTTCGCGGGCAGAACACCTTGATACAGGTGACCTTCACTTCTTCGATATCACTGCCGATGTCAGATACCGTCAGGGATAGAGATTTGCTGTCTTTGGAATCCTTCTTCATGAGCTCTTCCTGGATGTTTGTTTTCGAAAATGCTAACAATAAAAAGGTCTTAAAACAATAAGCCCGGCCAAAGATGGGACTTAGGCCGGGCGGATGAAATAAAAAGTTGTCCTCTTATCAGATGCCTGCGAGCTTTTTGATCTCTTCGGCCTTATCTGTCTTCTCCCAAGGAAGATCGATATCAGTTCTTCCTAAGTGACCGTATGCTGCAGTCTGAGAGTAGATCGGTCTTCTGAGATCCAAATCTTTGATGATGGCTGCAGGTCTTAAGTCGAACAGCTGGTTAACGATCTCCGTGATCCTGCCGTCATCGATCTTACCGGTGCCGAATGTATCAACCATTACGGATACGGGCTTTGCGACGCCGATAGCATAAGCAACCTGAACTTCGCACTCGGAAGCAAGGCCCGAAGCTACGATATTCTTGGCAACATAACGCATCATGTAGCAGGCTGAACGGTCAACCTTCGTAGGATCCTTGCCGGAGAAAGCTCCGCCGCCGTGACGGGCAAAACCGCCGTATGTATCAACGATGATCTTTCTTCCCGTAAGACCTGAGTCGCCCTGAGGTCCGCCTACGACGAATCTGCCTGTAGGATTGATGAAGAATCTTGTGTTCTCATCAATGAGCTCTGCAGGGATAACGGGCTTTATGACGTTCTCCTTGATATAAGCCTCGAGATCTTCCAAAGAGATGTCAGCACTGTGCTGTGTTGAGATAACGACTGCATCGATCCTCTTTACCTTGTCGTCCTCATATTCGACCGTAACCTGTGACTTACCATCAGGTCTTAAGAAGTCTGCTCCGTTCTTGCGGACCTCTGTAAGGCGTCTTGTGAGCTTATGTGCAAGAGCGATCGGCATAGGCATAAGCTCAGGTGTGTCATCGTTCGCATAACCGAACATCATGCCCTGGTCGCCGGCACCTGTATCAGCTTCGCCGTTACCGCTGTGGCGTGCCTCGTAAGACTCGTTAACACCCATGGCAATGTCAGGAGACTGCTCGTCGATGGAAGTGAGCACTGCGCACGAATCGCTGTCAAATCCCATGTCGCTTGAGTTATAGCCGATCTCCTTGATCTTATTTCTTACGATAGAAGGAATATCTACATAAGCAGATGTTGAGATCTCGCCCATAACGAGCACCATTCCCGTAGTCGTACAGGTCTCGCAGGCTACACGGGCTGTCTTATCCTTCTCCAAGATCGCATCAAGCACTGCATCAGAGACCTGATCGCAGATCTTATCGGGATGTCCCTCTGTTACTGACTCTGAAGTGAATAACCACTTACCCTTTTTGTTTCTCATTTTTTTGTCCTTTCCGTTCAATGCATGATTAATGAAAAAAACCTTCCCCCGAAAGGAGAAGGCCAACGCTTAATGTAAACGATCCTCATCTTTCAGGTTTCCCTGCCGGAATTGGCACCGCTGCTTTCCGCGGTTGCCGGGCTATTAACGGGCCGGTCCCTGTAGCCTCTCTTGATAAGCAAAGAACTTATATTTTTTTGTTAAATTGATTTTACTTATCAATAGTGCCTTTGTCAAATGTCAGATAAGTCATCGAAAACTTTTCGGTCAGCCGAATTGTTAATAATATTAATTAGTTTATTAACCCGTCCAAAGTGACGTTTTCTGCCATTTTTCTTGTATTGATTTGTCGGTTTTTGTCGCATCAATCAGGTCTTCTTCCGTCTTACAATCCTGCTATAGAACCAATAAGACAAAGGGGGAACACAAAATGGCTTTTACGATAAAGATCTACGAAGAGAATGAATACATCTATTCACTTCTTAAGAAAAGGCTCGGGAGCTTTTATCCTGATGCATACATAGTAAACCCTTATGTGGACGGAGAAGATCACTCTGACAGATTCAGCAGCTTTACCCGTGTCATCTGTGATCCCTCAAATACTGATCTCATAAACTCACCGCACGAAGCACCCTCACACATCAGGCTTACGGAGGACAGCGGAATAATCGACTGTGCAAGGCTTATATCGCTGATAAATCCGCCAACCAAGGTCCACGCAGTACTAAGACCCGTTTCAGGTTCGGTTTACGCTGTCCTTCCGTTTGTCTACTCGAATGTAAGGGACAGGTTCATAAGCAATCTGTCCGCTAATCTCGCCGGTGCGGACTTCAATATCAGGCTTGATTTCACGAGCAAGTTAAGATCTCTCTGGCGCGGGGCTGCAGGAAACAACATGACCTCACTCCTGGAAGCCTGCAGATCCAAAAAGTTCATTCCCGAAGATATTCTCAAATACTGCAACATGGATGAATCAGGATTCCTGACTCCGGGAAGCACCACGGATTTTGATGATGTATATGACCTTGGAATGGAACGGTCTATTACGCTCTTAAATCATGCAGCGAACCTTACACACTCGCCTTTAAGTTTTACCAACGTCATAGCAGTCGTAGAAGGATTCAAGACAAAAGATCTTCCTGAGCTTCTAAGCTGCTGCGATAAGGTCTCGATACTGCTCCCGGGAAGATCAGACGAAGAAGATACCGGCGCTAATGATATGATTGCGCTTCTAACCAGAACTCTTGGCCGGGAGAGAGTTTCCGTTTATTACGCAGATGATATCTTCGGAACAGATGAATTGGATGCCGGCCTGATCCATCGGAGTCTCGTCGTATGAGTGCCTCTAAAAGCTCAACAGAAGACATCAAGGAACAGATAACTTATTGCGTCTTAAATACCATCTCAGGAGAGACTGATCCGTCAGACGATAAACTGCGGGAGATCATATCAGACGTCATATCCGAAAATTCCGGTTACAAGATGAATCTTGAACAGAAACGCGAGATGGCGCAGGCAGTCTTCAATTCGTTAAGACGCCTTGACGTGATCGAGCCCCTGATGGAAGACCCGTCAATTACGGAGATCATGGTCAACGGCCCGTTTAAGATCTTCTACGAACGCGGAGGAAGGCTCTATAAATCAGACCTCAAGTTCCGCGACGAAGAATCCCTTAAGACATGCATATCCTGCTTCTTTGCCAATCAGAACAGACCGCTTAACGAAGCATACCCGATAGCAGACTTAAGGCTTCCTGACGGCTCAAGAGCAAATGCCGTACTGCCTCCGATATCAAACGAGACTACGGTAACCATAAGAAAGTTCACAGGCATAACTCACGACATTGTCTCTCTCATAAGGCAGAACTTCATCAGCGAAGAAGCAGCAAGATTCCTGGCTGAATGCGTGCGCAACAAAAGGACCGTTTTCTTATGCGGCGGCACTGGCTCGGGCAAAACGACTTTTTTGAACTGCCTGTCGAATTTTATACCCAAGGACGAGCGTATCGTAACGATCGAGGATTCGGCTGAGCTCAATTTAAAAGGAATAGACAATCTAGTAAGGATGGAAGCAAGACTTCCGGGCCCTGACGGAACAGGTGAAGTAAACATCGGCATGATGATCAGGGCATCACTTAGAATGCGCCCTGACAGGATCATCGTAGGAGAAGTCAGAGGCAAAGAGAGCGCCGATCTTCTTAACTGCCTCACAAGCGGTCATCCGGGCTCCATGTCGACCGGTCACAGCAATTCATGCCTGGAGATGATGGAAAGACTTACGGCAATGATCATGTCGGGTTCAAGTCTTCCCTACGATGCGATCCTGTCACAGGTATCAATGGGCATAAACATCGTGATTCACATCATGCGAAGCCGTGAAGGTAAAAGATACATAGATGAGATCTGCGAGGTCATGCCGCCGCAAGATCACGAATACAGACTTAAGACTCTGTACAGAAACAAAGGAGGTGAACAACTTGAGCGTATCGCAGACATTGAAGATATCCAAAGAGCGATGGAATACCGCGCTTAAGAAGAGCAGCTCATTCCCGCTTTTTCTGTTAAAGACTATATGGGTATATCCGCTGTTTGTTATAGCGGTTTACTTTGCTTCGGGTCTTTTCATCAGATCGGAATTCATAAGAATGGTCCTGGCTTTTTTATTAAGCATCTTCCCGTGGAAAGAAGCAATGAAGAAGATCTATTCCACAAACTACAGACATATGAGGACACAGCTTCTCGTACTGCTCCAGGTTCTTTGCACGAGCGTATCAAGCGGCTACTCGATCGAGAAATCCCTGCTTCTCATAAGACCTGTTATCGAGAAGACATTCGGCAAACGTTCGATGCTGTTAAAGCCGCTTATAAATCTTGAGAACAATCTGAAACTGCATGTAAGCCTTGAAGAGTCATTGGATATCTTCTCGAAGCAGATAGCCTTCCCTGAGACGGTCCCTGTTTTCCATGCCCTGGCAATATCAGGAGAAGTCGGCAACAACAGTCTGTCTATCTTAAGGAGCTCATGCCAGATGCTATCAGAACTTAATGCCGTCCAAGGCGAGATCGCAGCATCCAATGCAGGCAAGAATGCAGAAGCCGCAATACTGTGCGTCATGCCGTTCGGTGTAACCTTCGCGCTCAACTATATGAGCAGCGAATACTTAGAACTTGCAAGAAGCACCAGGACAGGCTCAGTACTTCTTGCGGCAGCGTTTGCCGTCTGCACCATAGCCTGCGCCATGCTGTTCAAATTCATGTCTCACGAACAGGGCAGGAAGATATATAAATCAGAACTTGCAAGCACTGTCATATCAGGAGGAAAGAAACCTTCTGCTCCCCTGACCAGGATCGCAAAGAAGATCTTCCCTGCAAGTTTCATTACTGCAAGACACGAACTGTTCAACGAGCTTTCAGTTAACCCGGAACTGTCTTACGAGCAGTATTTGAAAAGGCAGCTTCTGACAGGCTCAGTATCTTTGCCCCTGTTTGCAGCGATCCTTTTAAACCTGGGTAAGAATCCTCTGTATGCGATCTTCTTTTCCTTTACCCTCATAGTTCTCGGAGGATATGAGATCAGATCTGACGTGGAACGCAAAAGAGAAGATCTCATGAATGACATACCGTTATTCCTGTGTCTCATGTCTACTCTTTTGGAGTCCGGAATGCAGCTGCCGAAGGCAATATCCGTATGTTCAAAAGCATTCGGAGAGAATAAGAGCCTCTCACTTGAGATAAAGAATCTCAGGGCCATGATCTTAAGCGGCATTTCAGCTTCCGATGCCGTTGAGAAATTCTCTTTGAGAATACAGATACCGGAAGCCCAGGCGGCTCTCCTTCTGATCGCCAGGTACGGAAGACTTGGAACTTCAGAAGTTTTAAACATTCTCAATCTTCAGGCACAGTCCTGCTGGAGCTTATGCAGGAATGCAGCCAGAAAAAGACAGGAACGAGAAGCTCTGGGCATGATAATCCCGATGACTCTTGATTTTATAAGCGTCCTCATGGTCGCAATGACACCCGCAATTATCTCTCTCGGCATATAAAGGAGGAAACAGGCAATGACAAAGACAATGAAACGGCATAACAAGAAAGGTATGGGAACCGTTGAGATAGTTATCATCATCGCGGTCCTCGTAGCATTAGCACTTCTCTTCAGAGCAGGACTTTCTGAGTATGGTCAGAAAGTTATGGACTTCTGTTTTGATGACAGCAAGATTGCTGATGCTTTCTAACTAATAAGCTGAAAACAAAAGACTTTTGAATCTACCGCTTAAGGAACACTGATATGCAGATTAAAAAAGGTCCCTTCGGATATTTTGCTGTTGAGAAGTTCGACAGTCCGGATAAATTATGCAGTTATGCCGAAGAGGTAATTGCCGGCAATAAATCGGACTTCTATTTGACACCCGTTACCGAGTTTTACGGTTCCGGAGTGATGTGCTGTTATGAATTTTCAGGCTATGTGCCGATAACTGACCCGGAGTTTTCCGTATTTTCATCCCAGGGTAAGTTTATTCCACACAAGAGGAGATCCAAAAACCTCCTCTTAAGACGCAGATCCGTCGGGGACCTTTTTTATTCATTTGTCAAAATGCTTGATAACCTGGTATCGCCATCTACCATTGTGATCGATCCTGACTTGATATTTACTGACACAGAAGGCATCACATTAAAGCTTTGTTGTCTCCCGGTAAAGAGCACTCCTGAGAATCTGAATCTTTATTCTCTTGATGCTTCAAGGCTAGAGAAGCTCCTTTGCTGCGACTTCTTCACCAACGTCGTTACAGATGATGAGAAGAATGCACTGATTTACAGCGTAAAAGAAAACAACGAAGAGATGTTTATAAAGATAGCCCGAAGCCTCAGCGGAACAGAAGAACAGCTCTCACCTTCATTGGATTTAGATAAAGAAAACGCTACGGCTAAGATAGAGCTGCCAAGCCCGATTAAGAATATCTCCAGATCAGAAAAGGACCTCTATCTGTCATGCCTGTCAGCATTCTTATCTCTTGCGTCTTTTATCCTGAAGATGAAGCTTCCCTGCATTCTTATGTTTGCTCTATCTTCCATCATTCTTTTCACCTTCCTGATAAAACAGAAGAAGAACAAAGAAAAGATCACTAATGAAGAAAACCACGAGAAATCAAAACAGCGAAGCTCGATCCTTTTTTCGGAAACCGAATTAACTGAGACAACCATAGAAGGAAAAGACAAAACGTTAGCGCCGCTTGTTCCGGGCAAACTGACGCTTCTTACAGACTATCAAGGAATCAACCCTCAATACTCAGTATATCTCGATGAGACGTACATAGGCTCAGACTGTTTCCTGTCAGATATTGTTCTTGATGCACCCGGCATATCACCGCTTCACGCAGTAATAAGGCAAAAGAACGGAACATTTTACCTGCAGCCATCACAAGGAACAGGAAAAACTTATCTGGAAGACTCTCCGGTCGAGAACGGGAAAAGCTTTGAGATCAAGTCGGGACAGAAGATAACCATCGGGGATATACCGTTCAGATTCAGTGCCGAAGCGATGCGTTAACTCCAATTAACTACCCACTTCCATGTGGTATCACATGATAAAGATAAGGTCCGACCCACTGCCGCATAGCAGAGGCCTAGGACCTTTTTCTTTTGCTTATTTTTTCTTTTCAGCCTTTTTCTTCTTCCCTACCATGACTCTCTTGGCTGCCTTGTTGTAGATCTTAACAAAAGGCGGATTAAGAGCCTTGTCTGCTTCGACAAGCTTCTCACGGATAGGAATACTCTGAGGACAGTGCTGTTCGCACTTTCCGCATTTTATGCACAAGTTAGCTTCGCATGGTTCAGACCTCAGGGCTATCGTCTGGAAGTACTCCAAACGTCCGGAGCGCTTGCCTTCTGAATACATGTGGTTGTAACAGGAGAAGATACCGGGAATATTAACACCCTTGGGACACGGCATGCAGTATCTGCAGCCTGTGCAGTTGACTTTGGTCGTATCGAGGATTATCTGCTTGATTCCTGATAAAAACTGCAGTTCTTCTTCCGTAAATGAACCTGCCTCTGCTTCTGAAGCGATTCGGCAGTTCTCATCGATCATCTCTATGGAATTCATTCCGGATAGAACGCACGTAACGTCTTCCTGATTCCAAAGCCAGCGGAATGCCCATTCGGCAGGCGACCAGCCGTGAGGATCGTCTGCTATCTTATTCTTTGCCTTATCGGGCAGAAGATCAACAAGCTTACCTCCGCGTAAGGGTTCCATGATCATAACGGAAACACCTTTTTCAGCAGCTGCGTGAACGCCTGCTCTTCCTGCCTGAGTGTTCTCGTCGACGTAGTTATACTGGACAAGACACATGTCCCAGTCGTAACTGTTTAAGATCTTAAGGAATTCTTCCGTCGTGCCGTGGAATGAGAAACCGATATTGCGGATCTGGCCTGAAGCTTTCTTTTCAGCTATCCACTCCTTGATGCCTAAATCCACAAGCTTATCCCACTGTGTATGGTCTGTCATGTGGTGCATCAGATAGTAGTCGAGATAATCAGTTCTTAACCTCTTTAACTCCTCGTTAAAGTACTTATCAAGACCAGCTCTGTTCTTTACAAGATACTGCGGAAGCTTGGTCGCAAGATTGATCTTGTCTCTGATGTTATTCTTCTCGATTATGCGGCCTACTACATCTTCGCTTCCGGGATAGATATAAGCGGTATCAAAATAATTCACGCCGAGATTAAAAGCATGCATGAACTCCTTCTCGGCTTTGTCGAAGTCGATCTTGTTATTCCTGGATGTGAATCTCATGCATCCGTAACCTAAAACGGATATACCTTTTCTTGTCTGCATGATTATTTATCCGGCAGCCTCGGCATCTTGCCGTCAGGGAGATCACTCTTCTTATATGAAGCAAGTCTCTCCCTCTGCTGATCGGTACCGTAACGCTCAATGAAACGCATTCTTGCAAGAGCACGCTTGCCCTTTAAGATGCTGTCTTTTACGAATACGGGTCTTCCGTTCTTGTCCTGATGTGTCTTTATTTCTTCCAATGCATTGTTGTATGCTGTGACGATCCTTCGAAGGCGCATATTTTCGGGCCACTCGGCAGAATTACATACGATAAGGGCGAGCATACCGTTGATCTCACAATAACCTTCCGAGAGCATGCAATATCTCGTCTCTCCGTTAGTCGTAAGCGCGCACGCACCTGGCTCAAGAGCCGCAACAAAAGGCGTATGACCTGCCATGAAGCCGAATTCTCCGTCGTTTGTAGGGATCCTTACGCTGTCGACCTGACCCTCGAAGAAATCTTCGTAAGGTGTAACGATGAGCAGGTTTATCTTGTGAGATGTGTGTTCCGCCATAAGTGATTAAGGAGTTAACTCTTTATACGCCTGAATGATGTCGTCCAAGCCGCCCTTCATGAAGAAGCACTGCTCGGGGATGTGGTCCAATGATCCTGAGATCAGTTCTCCAAATGCCTTAACTGTCTCTTCGACAGGAACATATCTCGGTGCAAAGCCCGTAGAATCAGCCGTTACGAAGAAAGGCTGGGACAGATATCTCTGGACCTTACGGGCACGCGATACCATGATTCTGTCTTTCTCGGCAAGTTCTTCCATACCGAGAATGGCAATGATGTCCTGAAGTTCCTTATATCTCTGGAGCATCTCCTGAACCTTACGCGCTACGTGATAGTGCTCCGGGCCGACTACGTCTTCGGTAAGTACTCTTGAAGAAGATTCCAGAGGATCTACGGCCGGATAGATACCGAGCTCAACTACGGCACGCGACAAAACGATGTTTGCATCGAGGTGTGCGAAAGTCGTGGCAGGAGCAGGGTCCGTGATATCGTCCGCAGGAACGTAAACCGCCTGAATTGACGTGATGGATCCGTTACGGGTGGAAGTGATCCTCTCCTGAAGCTCTCCTACTTCTCCTGCAAGTGTCGGCTGGTAACCAACAGCGGAAGGGATACGTCCGAGGAGCGCTGATACCTCAGAACCTGCCTGGACGAATCTGTAGATGTTATCGATGAACAAGAGCACGTCTCTGTGCTTCTCATCTCTTAAATACTCAGCCATCGTAAGACCTGTAAGAGGCGCTCTCATTCTCGCACCTGAAGTCTCGTTCATCTGGCCGAAGACCATTATCGTCTTATCAAGAACGCCGGAAGCCTTCATCTCGTTCCAGAGGTCATTTCCCTCACGTGAACGCTCGCCGACACCGGTAAATACGGAATAGCCGCCGTGCTCGCTCGCGATGTTACGGATAAGCTCGAGGATCAGGACTGTCTTACCTACGCCGGCACCTCCGAAGAGACCGATCTTACCGCCTCTGGAGAACGGTACGAGAAGGTCGATTACCTTGATGCCTGTCTCGAGCATCTGCTCGGCAGGATACTGCTCGGTAAATGAAGGCGCATGTCTGTGGATAGGCCAGTATGCATCACTCTTAACTTCGCCGGCATTATCGATAGGATGACCAATGGCGTCGAAAAGACGTCCGGTAATATTCTCACCTACGGGTACCTTGATGGATGAACCCAGGGATTCGCAAACGAGACCTCTGGTAAGGCCTTCTGTAGCATTGAATGAAACGCATCTTACGACGCCGTTACCTCTCTGCTGGAGGACTTCAACATAAACGTCATTATCGCTCTTAACTACCTGGTCTTCCGTAACGGGAGCATCTTCAGAGGCAACTGCGGGAGCAGCCTTCATGATCCTGATAGCCTCGTTTATCTTCGGTATCTCATTCTTACCGAATTCGCAGTCGATTACAGGTCCGATAATCTGTATTACTTTGCCGTATGCCATATCTCTATCCTCACATCTTCTCTGCCTGCTGAGCACCGTTTACGATCTCGGTCAGTTCCGTTGTGATCTTCGCCTGACGAGCACGGTTGCTCATGAGCTCGAGCTTTTTCATCATTTCTTCTGCGTTGTCTGTCGCATTCTCCATTGCGGTCAGACGCGCGGTCTGCTCACTCGCGTAAGCATCAACCATCGCACCGTAAACCATTGCGTTTGTATATGAATCGATGAGGTATTCGAATACCGCATCAGAATTCGGGAAATACTCAAGTTCATTACCTCTGTCGATAGCCATTCCGGCATCCTCGACGTCTTTGGGAAGGATCATTGAGATAGACTTCGCATCAACCGGCAGAAGTCTTAATGCTACAGGTTCCATCTTAACCGGTGACTGCATTCTGGTGTAAAGGAGATACACGAGATCGAAGTCGTCCTTGAGGTAGCGGTTCCTCATGATCGCGCTAACCTGTCTGGCATCGTTATAAGTTGGCTCTGTGATAGGGAACGCGAATTTGTTATTAACGTTATATCCGTATCTTGCGAGTTTTTCTCTTGCCAGGCGTCCGAAAACATTGAGCTCATAAGACGTCGAGATGTTCTTCTGGGAATTCTCCATGATCTTCTGTCTTATGTGATCTTCAGTGATCTTTACCATGTTGTTGTTATAAGCGCCTGCAAGTCCCTGGTCGCCCGAGAGAACATAATAACCGATCTTCCAGGTATCGCCTTCGTTCTTCTGCTCCAGAATGAAGAACGGATTATCGAGATGCTCGTTATTTCTGATCATCTCCTGCATGCTCTCTACGCAGAAAAGGAAGAAAGGATACATGGAGTCGTGAAGGATCTGGGAGCGGCGCATCTTCGCACTTGATACAAGCTGCATCGCATTAGTCATCTGACTAATGTCATCGACGCTCTTCATTCTCTTCTTGATTGCAGAAAAGCTCTCCATAAGATCAGTAGTCCTCGACGTACTCCTCGTGATCAGCGAGGAAAGATTCCTTGAATTCCTCGTATGCCGAATCGATCTCGGATTTTATCTCGTCGGTAAATACCTTGCCGTCAGTGATCTCTTCGAAGATATTGGGATGACGCATCCTGATGTCAGATAAGAGCTCTATACAGAAATCATCAATATCTTCCGTGGCAAGGAAGTTGAACTTATCTGAAGTCGCGCAATAGAGCATGATAACCTCTGAAGCCATTGTCATTGGGCTGAATCTCTCCTGCTTCAGCACTTCATTAAGGACCGTACCTCTCTTGATCTGAAGCTGGGTATTCTCATCGAGATCTGAACCAAACTGGGAGAACGAAGCCATCTCACGGGCCTGTGCCAATGAGATTCTTAATGGTCCTGCAACCTTCTTAACAGCCTTTGTCTGAGCGGCACCGCCTACACGGGATACGGAAAGACCAACGTTTACGGCAGGTCTCTGGCCTGAGAAGAACAACTCAGGTGACAGATAGATCTGACCGTCAGTTATGGAGATAACGTTCGTCGGGATGTATGCCGAGATATCGTTACCCTGCGTCTCAACGATAGGAAGCGCTGTAATGGAACCGCCTCCCAATTCATCAGACAGTTTTGCTGCTCTCTCCAAAAGTCTCGAATGCAGATAGAAGACGTCGCCCGGATAAGCTTCTCTTCCCGGAGGCCTTCTCAAAAGCAAGGAGATAGCTCTGTATGCCTGAGCGTGCTTAGACAGATCGTCGTACACGATGAGCACGTCCTTGTGATAGTCGAACATGAACTTCTCGGCGATAGCACATGCCGAGAAAGGTGCGATATACTGCATGGCTGCAGATTCTGATGCGGATGCTGCAACAATGACCGTATAATCCATGGCGCCGTGCTTTTCGAGCAGGCCGGCAGTAGCAACGATATTAGCCATCTTCTGACCGATAGGAACATAGACGCAGAGAACATTCTCGTTCTTCTGGTTGATGATCGCATCCAAAGCGATCGATGTCTTACCTGTCTGACGGTCGCCGATGATGAGCTCTCTCTGACCTCTTCCGATAGGAGTAAGGGCATCGATCGCCGTAATTCCCGTGAACAGAGGAGTATCAACGGGCGCTCTGTCGATGATGGAAGGCGCGGGGGATTCGACCGGACGCTCTTCCGTATATCTGATGACGCCCTTGCCGTCTATTGGATGGCCCAAAGCGTCTACTACTCTTCCCAAAAGACCCATGCCTACAGGAACGGAGCATGTGGTCATGGTACGCTTACATGTCATGCTCTCCACTACGGTGTCCTCACCTGTAAGGAGAACTACTCCTACCTTGGATTTCTCAAGGTTCATGGCAATACCCGTAGCGCCGGATGCGAAGTAGATGAGTTCGTTGAGCATGCAGTTGCGGAGACCTGTTACGGATGCAACTCCGTCAGATATCGATGCTACACGTCCAATCTCATCCTTATGCTCACGGGAGATAAACGCATCCTCGACACGTTTGTCGAGTTCTTCATCCGAGAGTTCAAATATCTCAATATTATCGATACTTAAGAAATGTGACTCGGGGAACTGGTCTAATGCCCCCTCCAAGTCTTCCTTGACCTTGGTTACAGGGAAATCTTCTTTGCTTAATGCCTTCTTCGAATCTTCGCTCTCTTCCATCGCGTTGAAAGAACGCGTTCTCTTGATGAAGGCGCCGATCCTGTTAAGCTGTCCCTTTACGGAATAGTCGTAACGGCTTCCCTGATAATAGATAATAAAACCACCGATGAGATCTTCTCGCGCTTCAATAGACAGGCGGTAATCTTCGATCTCATTTACTTCGGCAAACTTGGCGGCAACCCTGTAGAGCTTCTCCTCCGGGATGTCACCTGCAGTCTCAATTCTTAGAGACGGACCTCTGGACTTGGATTTGCCGGTAATCTTATTCTCGTTATTGTCAGCTGGGTTATTACTCACTCTTAGCTACCTCTTTATCGAGGATCTCTTCAGTGTGCTTTGCTGCGGACTTCTCGAGGTCTTCCCTCGATACCGCATCACCAATGATACGGCCGGCAATCTGAACGGAGAGGTCTGCAATATCGTCCTTCATGGACTCGAAAGCGTTGCGCTTCATTCTTGCAGCATCTTCTTCGGCTCTCTCTATGATCTGCTGAGCTTCTTCGTTAGCCTGACCGATAACTGCCTTGCTCTGCTTCTCGGCATTGGCCTTAGCCTCTTCCATGATCGCAGAACCCTTGCGCTTAGCTTCGTCGATAGTCTCTTTTGAAGAATCTACGATCGCCTGAGCCTCTTCTCTGGACTTCCTTGCAGCATCAAGCTCTGCATCAAGTGCTTCCTGACGCGCGTGGATCAGATTAAGGATCTTCTTATAGGCAAACAGTCTGAAGACGATGAATACCAATAAGACGTTGAATATGGTTATGACCGCCGTGACGGCATAACCTGCAAACTGATCGGGCGAGAAGAGATTTGACTCTATTTCTGCCTCAAATAGCAGTAATGCTATATATGACATAGTTCTGGTGCTCCCTTATGTTATGTCGCTCTGCCCTGATTACTGGACTGTGAAGATCAAAAGGAATGCAACAACGAGTGCATAGATTCCGATTGACTCCATGAATACGATAGCGATAAGGAGCAAAGTCTGGAGCTTGGATACGATCTCCGGCTGTCTTGCGCCTGCTTCAAGAGCAGCGCTTGTAGCCTTACCCATTGCTGCTGTTGATCCGATAGCACCGCAGGAGATTGCGATAGCTGCAGCAAATGCTGCGATTCCCTTTGTCTCCAATGCAGCTATGATAGGTAATGCTGCGATAAGAATACCGTTCATATATGTTCCTCCTAAATTAATTATCTCTGATCAGTTCTGACCTCAAGCGGCTACTGCCTCTGTTTTATCGGTCTTTTTCTTTTTCTTCTTCTTTTGATGTTCTTCAGGATGCTCGTTATACTCGTTTACCGTCTCGATGTTCTCACCTATGTAAGACATTGTGAGGTATGCGAAAACAACTGCCTGGATAAGTCCGTCGATGATATCGAACCAGAGGCCCGCAATACCCGGAAGGATAAGCGGTATGCATACTGAAAGGAATTCCATGAACACATATGCCGCGAACACGTTACCGAAAAGTCTTAATGCAAGTGACAACGGCTTTACTACATAGTCCAAAAGCCTGAACGGAAGCATGAGGATGATCGGCTGTGTGAGCGATATCCAGAATCCCTTGAGACCTACGAACTTCAAGGTCATGATGACTACGTAGATGATGGCTACGATAGCGCATCCGACAGGGAACGCAACGTTCTTTGCCGGCGGCGGTATATGGAAATACGATATGGAGTTACAAGCCATGATGACCAGACCAAGTGTCATGATCATCGGGGCAACTTCCTCTGCCTGCTTGCGGTTCATGCCGAAGCCCATAGCTGTAGAAATAACAAGTTCTGTAAGGGATACGAGGATCGTCTGGCCGACAGTTAGCTTCATATCCTTAGAAGGCTTGCCTGCCAATATGGTTACCAGAAGGATCACAAAGATCACGGCGATCCAAGTGACAATGATGGCGTCGGTTATAAGGAGCTTATAATCTCCTATCTGGAAATACATCTGTATCTGCATTATAGCTTCGCTGATCTCAGCTCCGATATTCTTACTTGAGATATCGAACCTCTCAGCAAACTGCTCTGCGAATGCTGCAAAGAACTCAGAAAGCCATGAACATACAATTGTAATTGCCGTTATCATCTAGATTCCTCTGTATGTCTTTGTCTATAAAAGACATTTTACGCCTATATTGTCAAAAACTATATATAAATTTTTTATTTAAAATTGCGTTCTTCGATTTCTTTAATTCCGTCAACTCGTACAGCGTGTCTTCCGCCTGCAAATTCCTCTTCGAAGAACACGTCAACCATTGCAAGTGCAACGCCCAAGCCTACAACACGCTCACCGAACGCCAAAATGTTGGCATCGTTATGCTGTCTGCACATTCTCGCCATGAACTCGTTGCTGCAGAGAGCGCATCTGATCCCCTTGTACTTGTTGCATACCAGCGAGATTCCGATACCTGTACCGCAGATAGCGATTCCCCTGTCAGCCTTGCCGCTGGTAACATCTTCTGCCACCTTAATGCCTGCATCTACGTAAGAATAAGAATCCGTACCGTTCGGAGCGCCTCCGTCAAGAACGGTAAAGCCCTTTTCTTCAAGGTGCTTGATGACTTTCTGCCTTAACTCATAGCCTGCGTGATCTGATGCAATGGATACGATCATAATATGTGCCTCTTTCCTGTTAAATATCCTGATGAATATGCTTGAACTTCTTTGTGCCGTTGCAATAGGGCGCAACGATATCGCCGTTGCCTACGAGTCTGTACTTATAAGATACGAGACCTTCAAGGCCTACAGGGCCTCTGGCATGGATCTTGGAAGTTGCGATCCCTACCTCTGCACCGAATCCGTAACGGAAACCGTCTGCAAATCTCGTGGAGCAGTTGACCAGAACGCTTCCGGAGTCAACCAT
>JAILHX010000041.1 GCA_024695565.1 Saccharofermentans sp.
CGGCGGCATGAGCAACAGCTTATCCGGGCCTCTGGTATTCACGATTGTATCGTTTGCAGCAGTTGTGGTATTTACGGTATTGCTTATCAGGTTTTCGTAATCTGGCGATAATGCCACATGTATTGGTATTTGCCGTAATAGACAACACTCTGGCAAGTTTAGGATTTGCTTACCTGAGCCTGATGCTCGGAATCGCGTATAAGGCAGTCTTTGTTCCCGCCTGGTTAATTGACTTAGTGTTAAAAAACAAAGCTAATTAAAGTTCCAGATCCTTGATCTTCTTTTGCTTGATATTGGCGAGCTTCTTTCTAAGGCTTATCAGTTGCTTCTTGCGCGTGCAGAGTTTTTCCTTGCAGCCCGCGCATCCCAGATATCCGTTGGTCTCTTCCGAGAATCTCTCGGGTGAGCGGTAGAACGTGATCTCCCATCTGAGCATTAATACAAAGGCAGTTCCCAGCAGCACCCAGCCGTACCATCTGTTAATGAAGAACAGCGGTGTAAACATCATGGCGTAATCCCAGTTGTAGATACGGCATGTGGCGCAGCACTTGTTATGAAGGATCCACGACTGAAACGGGCAGAAGAATAATATGCAGATAATATCGCAGATCGAATAGAACGAAGCTATCAGTATCATTATTCCGTCATCAAACACCCCGAATATATGAAGCATTCCAAAAACGGCATTGAGGCCTATCCACAGCAGTGCCACGAGCACGACTCCGTTGTTGTCTTCGATAACGACATTTGTCTTGCCTGTCTTGATGTAATTTCTTTTAAACTGCTTCTGGCATCCGGGGCTCTCGAGCGAATTAGGGAAAAAGCGGAATACCATCTCAAGAATGAACATGATGAAGACGATAAGTATTGCGATCTCCTTGATGTTCGGGGCCTCGAAAATGTCTATCCCGTCTATTATCTTATGGAAGATATAATGATAGAGAAGAATCAGAAAAATGGCTATTCTGACGAATAGCCTGATGTAATGATATACGCCTATTTTTGTAATTTTGATCTTGCTCACATCAGCCTCTGAATAAGCTTACCTCTTGCAGCGCCTGATCATCTCATCCGCATCCTTGAAGCCTGCGACTTTCTCCAATTCCTTCAAAGCGCTCTTGTAAGACTTGTGATCGAAAAAATATTTGCCTCTGCAGTAGATCTCGAGCTGCTTGGTCTTAGCCTTTCCCTCTTTGCAAATCTTGATAAGTTCAGTAGAAACAGCATCGTTAAACCTGGAACATTCAGTTATGGCCTGGCTGAACAGGAGTCTTGCCTCATCTGCTGCGGCAGGTTCTGTTCTGGTCTCCAGGATCTCGGAAGCTCTGTTAATGGTCCTGATCGCATGAGCATACTTCGGATACAGTTCTGCAATAGCCCACTTGTTTCCGCAATTGGCACATCTGCAAGTGCAGGAGAGATAGTTATAGTCAAGGTCTCCGCCGCATATCTTGCACTTGAATGATACCTTGTCTGCTGCATCAGACTTGGATTTTTTGCCTGAAGCGACACCCGTTATCGTCTCAACGGGGGTGCCGAAAAACTCGGCGATCGCTTCTATAGTCTTATACTCCAGCGGCAAGCGGCCTGCTTCCCACATATAAACTGCGAGTGCTGATATGCCCAAAGACTCGGCCAAAGCCTCCTGGGTAAGAGCGTGATCTTCTCTCAACTTCTTTAAGTTCTCGGCAATCTTCATGATCTCCATGTCAATATCCTCTATCCTTAGTCTGCTTATTATATGATAGCGGAAAAGGGTGTTTTTTTAAACAGAGCTGATATATTAATATTGTAAGGCTTTGGGATTTTTCGAGAACGGGGTAGATGTTATATGACAAAATTATCCGGCTATGCCTGCACCAAGTGCGGCGGGATCCTCAATATCGACAGTGATCAGGAATTGCTTGATTGCCCTTTTTGCGGGACAAGGCTCGACCTGGTCGAATATCACCGCAGAGCCATCCTAAGTCAGGCAGAATTGTGCCTGAAGAGGATGGAATACAGATCCGCCTATGAGAGATATAAGGAAATTTACGATAAGGACCATAGGGATTTTGAAGCCCTGCGCGGATTGATCCTCTGTGCCGGTAAGTTCCCGGTCAAAGAAGACCTGACAGATCCCGTAAGGCTCATAAGGCACGACATCAAGAGGGCAAGTACGGTCTTAGGTCAGCTCCGGGAAGACTGCGCGGATCATCCTTATTTTGCAAAGCTTAATGAAGTATTAAAACTGGCTTCAAGTTACCACCGCAATAAGGCTGACAGCAAAGAATTAGAAGAGAGGTTAAAAGATGCCTGCGAAGAGCTTAAAGCACTTGAGCCTGCCGCTGAAACCGTGACTTATCAGGAGAAACTGAACCAGACGGGCGCAGCTTCTGATGCAAAAACAGTTTCCGATATTATCTGTATCAAGTGCGGCGGACAACTGTTGATGGATAAGAATAGGAGCCTTTGTGAATGCAGATCCTGCGGTGTAGCTTACGGTACGTCATTATTCTTCGGAAATGCCAATAAGAAGGCAAAGGAAGCGTTGGTAAACCGGGATTTCAGCGAAGCGGACCAGAGATATTCATATATGCTGATGCTTGATCCGCACGATTTTGAGGCTCTCCGCGGCCGTGTGCTCTGTGCAGCCAAGTGGAGCAGTCCGAAGGTCGAATCCGATATCTCGGGCTTTTGGGTAAACAATCTCCGTTCACGCATTGAATATGCTCTTGGAAATGCTCTGGATGAGGACAAGCCTTATTTTGAGAAGTACATTGAGATGATAGACGTGTACAGCTTAATTCTCGCAGAAGATAACAAACTCAAGCCTCTTAAGAGGCAGCTTAAGGACCTTCGTTATAAGAGGGATAACATAGTTGTTGATATTGATCCCGGAGAAGAAGACCGCCCGAGGTCCGATTTTGCACACCGGACCATCTCGGTTACGATCTCAGACATCGAGAAGAAGATATATTTAGCCGAGTCCTCGAAAAAGGCACAGGAAGCTAAGGTGCAGGATATCTGCAGTCAGATACGTGAGATGGACCAAGAATGGCGGATCAGAAAAGCTCAGAGTCAGAATGATTCAAATCTTAAGTAATTGATATAATATGGGATATCAATTACAAAATGTAATTTCAGGAGGGATAGAAGATGGCTGAATTTGAGTTGAAGGTCAGTCCTGCTGAGCCTTGTAAGATCGATTACAGCAAGTCAATAGAAGAGCTTACAGCTTATTATGACGATCTCGCAAAGAAGATCGCAGGTGGTCAGCCGGAACTTGCCAACGGCGAGTTTATGCAGCTCGGATATGCGCTCGACTTTCTTGACATGGTAAAACAGATCTTCAATATCGCTCTTGATTTTGAAGAAGCTGCGATTCCCACATTGGATCTGATTATCGCTGCATTAAGCCAGGCGATCCTCACGAAGAAGATACCGCCTGAAGCAGGCAGTGACATCATGAAGAAGGCATCCGGTTATTTGAGCGTCGTCATCTGGAAGAACATCGGCGGCGGATTCATCAGCTCAAATATCGGTTGCGGAGTAAACATCAACGGAAACAACGCTTTTGTCTATAACAGGATCGGCAGAAGGCTCCAGGGTGACGAATCATGCGGTATCACCGGCTTTTACGAAGAACTTAAGAAACTGTAAGCGATATTACTTAAAACCGGGAGGTAATCAAAATGGCAAAGACATTAGTAGCATATTTCAGCGCAAGCGGTGTTACGGCAAAGGTTGCAGGCAATCTTGCAAAAGCAATAGGCGCAGATCTTTATGAGATAGCTCCTGAAGTTCCTTATACAAAAGCAGATCTTAACTGGATGAACAAGAAATCCAGAAGTTCCGTAGAGATGGCAGACAGGTCATCAAGACCTGCCATTGCTTCCAAGGTAGATAATATGGAACAGTATGATCTGGTCTTCGTAGGCTTTCCTGTATGGTGGTACAGAGAACCGTCGATAATAGATACATTCATGGAGTCTTATGATTTCAGCGGTAAGACGGTAGTTCCTTTTGCAACTTCAGGCGGATCAGGCCTTGGCGATTCATACAAAAACATGCAGGAATCAGCACCTGGTGCAAAAGTGATAGACGGTAAGAAATTCCCGCCTTCAGCATCGGAAGCAAGCCTTAAGGAATGGGCAGAACAGTTTATGTAAATCAGGAGTGTGATTCCATGAAAGTATTGATCATCAACGGAAGTCCCAGAAAAGACGGCAATACGAGCATTGCTTTGGATGAGATGGTAAAGATATTTGAAGCAGAAGGCGTGGAAGCTGAAGTAGTCCAGATCGGGAACCGGAATGTCAGGGGATGTATTGCCTGCGGCACCTGCCATGAGAAGGGCAAGTGTGTTTTCGATGACGTGGTGAATGAACTGTCTCCCAAGTTTGAAGAAGCAGACGGACTTGTCGTGGCATCTCCGGTTTATTATGCTTCTGCAAATGCGACGCTTATTGCGTGCCTTGACAGATTGTTCTACAGCACGCATTTTGATAAGA
Source organism: Saccharofermentans sp. (assembly GCA_024695565.1). The sequence continues at coordinate 4,494 of JAILHX010000041.1, forward strand.
CCATGAAGGTTGGTGCCAGCGTAGTCTGCGCCCGCAGAGGCGGCCTGACTGCCACGTTCGACGAGCTCAATAAGTATTTTACGATCTCAGGTATGCCGGTTGCTTCGAGCCAGTACTGGAATGGTGTTCACGGCCGCGAAAAGGGTGAGGCAGCAGAAGACTTGGAAGGCCTTCAGACAATGAGGACTCTTGCCAGGAACATGACCTTCCTGATGAAGAGTATCGCTCTCGGAAAAGAGAAGTATGGGCTCCCTGAGACAGAAGAACATCAGTGGACTCATTTCATCCGATAAAATATAAATTCTCAATCTGACAAAACTCCGCAAACCAGGAAATGTAGTGATACATTTTTTCTCCTACAATGTGGTCAATGAGAGGAGGCAAGTATGGAGTGGATAGCAGCTATGCAGGAAGCGATCTCCTATATGGAGGATCATCTTCTTGAAGAGATCAACTATGAAGACGTGGCGAGGCACGTGCACACCTCGGGCTATGAATTTCACAGGACGTTCAGTTGTCTTACCGGCATGACTGCCAACTCATATATCCGTAACCGCAGACTTTCTCTGGCAGGCAAAGAGATCCTTGAGACCAAAGACCGGATAACGGATATTGCCCTCAAGTACGGTTATGAGACTTCCGAGAGCTTTACAAAAGCTTTCACGAGATTTCATGGCGTCAGTCCGAAGACAGCCAGAGAAGAGACTGCAAAACTCACTCTGTTCAATCCTCTCTCAATCAAGATTACTGTCGATGGAGGCAAAAGTATGGATTACAAGATCGTACAGACAGAGCAGAAGAAGTTTATCGCTCTGACAAGAAGTTTCAGCAACGAGATAATCAACGACGATGACAATCACGAGATCCCGGATTTCTGGGGCGAGTGCAACAGCAATAACATGCTCGCACCGATCTGGATGTTGAGGGAAGACGGCAAGCGTGACCTCTACGGATTATGCTCACAAACCAGAGGCGATTCTGACACGTTTGAGTATGGAATCGGAATCCTTGTAGATAATGATACCGCAGAGTTTGACCTTGCCGAGCTTGAGAAGAAGGGATTCAAGATGTGGACTGTCAATCCCGCGACTTATGTGGTGTTTGACTGCATCGGTACTGACGGCGACTGCATCGGTGAGATGTGGTCCAAGTTCTTCAAGGAGTTCCTGCCACAGATGGGATATGAAGCAGGAGATGAGGCCGATTACGAGATCTACTATGAGAACGGTCCGGAGAACTTATTCTGCGAACTCTGGATCCCGATAAAGAAGGCGTGAAGCCGGGTGTGAATCCCGGTTTGAACGGACGCTTGAGCTGCCCTACGGGGCAGCTTTTTGTCGGGGAGTGCGTCTCACGGAAAAAGTATGGTAAAAACTATGGCACAGACCATATGTTTTGCCATAGTTTTGGTTTTCGAAGACATCAAGAATACGTTTTTTAATACGTTTGCTAACGCATCGAAAAACGTATAGTCAGGTGTCTGACTGCCCTGAAGATGGAGCATCGGAAATTTTTAGTCAGAATTGTGAAAAAACGCCTGAAACTATAATAAAGGTAAAAGGCATTTGATATAATGGAAACGTTGTATGGGGTTGTTTTCGGCAGGGCTTATGCCGGCATGATTAAGTGATTTAAGAGAGGAACGGTATGTCACAGATCAAGTTGCTGTTAGATGGACTTAAAGACAGAGAACAGGTTGTTTTTTCTGACGGATTTGCAGAATCAGGATTAACTGCTAAGGATGTTACTGCGCTTGGTAAAGATCTTAAGATCAAGTTCCCGGCTTCATATAAGGAATTCCTGCGCATATATCAGATCCCTTCGGCAAAGGTTTATATATGTTTTTGCGGTGATATGTATGCTAATTCTTTTGGCATTTCTTTCGACAGAACAAAGAATGAATATGTGGATTCTGACGAGGGCCAAATAGTAATCGAGTTTGACTGGATCAATTACGATACTTCGAGTATTGATGCGTTCAAAAAGAGTTTCCATGAAATCAATGACGGAACTGCTGCCTGGGCAGCGGCCGGCTTTATTCTCCTGGGTGATTTCAGAGGCTATAAAGTTTTCCTGGACACCAAAGAAGATGTTGTATATTCGATCTACCATGAAGATCTGTACGAGAGCGAAGATTACGACGATCCGAAGGCAGCTCGTGAGTGCATGGAAGAAAACGCACATGCGCTCTGTGATAATTTTGAGCAGTTCCTGAAGGTAATATGCACAGGTAAGCCCTTTGACGAAGACGATCACGTTTTCGCAGGTGAGGAGCAGGAGGAAAACCAGCCTGTTGAAGAGCAGGCGGATCTCTCCTCGAGCATAATCAAGGTTGGGCAGGCCAGTGATACGCCTGTCAAGAACCGTGACAAGATCGGAGGGTTCCCCACTTATCTGCCTGACGAGATTCCTGTGGCTGATGGCAATAGCGGCTACTTCCTTATGGAGATATATAATCATGGTTATGCCGATCCTGAGGTCATTTGCTGGCAGCTTTACTGCATGGAAAAGAGCGCAGTACAGATCTCACATGTTATCGAGATCCGTAAGGGTGCTGAATTGTACGATGATTCCAGCAAACTGATAAAGAAGCGCAGATGGCTTCATGAATTCCCGCTGATACTTGAGCCCTGCGATCCCAAGGCGATCGATGAGACTATATCCGCTATCGGCGGAAAGGTTCCGAAGCTTGCCAAAAATGCATTTAAGAGAAAACAGATCACATACTTAGGCACGATCAGGGAATCATTGGTTCCTGATAATGAGCTCAATATCGATCCTGAATGGATCATTGCTTTTGGGTTTGATAAAGACGGGAAACTTCATGTTGAAGTCTTTTGCTGATAAGGAGGATACCTA
>JAILHX010000131.1 GCA_024695565.1 Saccharofermentans sp.
GGTTGACTCTCCTACGGAGCTCTATGACAACCCGGTTAACACATTCGTTGCAGGATTCATCGGAATGCCTCCTATGAACTTCATCAATGCTGTTATCAACGTTGAGGGTTCTGACGTATTCGTTTCTTTCGAGAACGTTACGATCAAGCTTCCTGAGAGATATGCTGTTGAGGAAGTTATGGAGCGCGATGGTCAGGAAGTTATCTTCGGTGTAAGACCTGAGGCAATCACAGACGATATTACATACGTTACTGATCACCCTGAGTCTGCATTCACAGCTGACGTAGACGTCGTCGAAATGCTCGGTGCTGAGACATACCTCTACGTAACAGTTAACGGATCACTCCCTCTCACATGCCGTGTTGACCCTACAACTTCACAGTCTGCAGTTGGTCAGGTTGTTGACCTCGCAGTTGACTCTAACCGTATCCACCTCTTCGACAAGGATACAGAGCAGAGCATCATTTCCTGATAGAAATAATCTAGAACCTCAAATAGAGACCGTGGATTCTGTTAAAGAGTCCACGGTCTCTTTTTGTGTGGCATTATTGAGACATGGCGCGCGGTATGCTTGCACCTTTTTAAGAAAAATAATATGATTTAATGTAGCGTTTTAGGCGTTCTTATTGAATTCTATATGAGGTACAGGCCATGGAAGAGATCAAGAAATGTATGCGTCAGGTAAAAACGATTATTCCCGCTAACTGCGGAGTTATCGATACAGCCGGTAAGATCTTAGCAGCTACGAATGAGATCGGTGAAGAGGAGACAGATCCTTCCTTCAGAGCGGTCATTTCTTCAGATAATCTTTTCGCTTCCACCGCGGACAGAACATACCTCAAAGTCTTTATCGGTGAGCAGCTCAAGTACATCCTCTATATCGAGAGTACTGACCCTGACGCAAAGATCTCTTTGCAGCTTATCGCTGAATGGATGAAGACACTCGTCAAGGAGAAGGGTACGGATGCAGAGAAGGCGATCTTTATCCGTAACGTTTTGCTCGACAACGAGATCAGAAGCGAAGTTCCAATGATCGCCAGAGGATATAAGATCGACTGCAACGACCCGAGGCTCGTTATTGTTGTCAGAACAACTGCAGAGCAGAGTGCTGAAGCATTCGAGATTATGCAGAATCTTTATACTGATTCAGATATCGCAACTGTCATCTCAATGGATGACACGACAGCGATCGTCATCATCGATGCACTTGAATCACAGGTCAGCGAAGAGACGAAGGATGCATTTATCGAAGAAACATCACAGTCAGTACTGGCATGCCTTACATCCGAAGGCTGCAAGGCAAAGGTTGCCGTAGGTTCTGTGGTAGGCTCATTCATGGATATCAGCAAGTCTTATTCCGATGCCATGACAGCTCTTAAGGTCAGCAAGATCTTCAACGGTGAGTCAGATCTGTCCAGATACGATAAATTAGGTCTCGGCAGACTTATCTACCAGCTTCCCAAGCCCCTCTGCGAGATGTTCATCAGAGAGGTATTCCCGAACGAAGCTTTCAAGCAGCTCGACGAAGAGACAAGGACCACTATCGATACGTTCTTTGCTAACGATCTTAACGGTTCTGAGACTTCAAGAGAATTGTTCGTACACAGAAACACATTGGTTTACAGACTTGAGAAGGTTAAGAACAAGACAGGCCTTGACCTCCGCAAATTTGATGATGCGGTGCTTTTTAAGATGGCAACGATGGTTAGAACTTACATCGACTATCTCAACGATACCAATGACAACAAGATCAGGTAAACAAATTGATAGATTTTATAGATGTAGAGAAAACATATAAATCCGGAGTTGAAGCTCTTAAAGGCATTAACTTCACGATCGAAGACGGCGAATTCGTATTCGTAATCGGCAAATCAGGATCAGGCAAGTCGACCCTTCTCAAGTGTATTACTTGCGAAGAGACACCCACCAGAGGCAAGGTAACAATCGATAACTTCGATATCTCACACATGAGCCGTGCGCTCGTGCCCGTTCTGCGACGTAAGATCGGCATGATCTACCAGGATTTCCGTCTGATCGAGACCAAGACCGTTGCAGAGAATGTGGCATTCGCAGGCGAGATCATCGGCGTTCCGAAGCAGAGCCTCATGAATACGGTTCAGATCTGTTTATCCGTTGTAGGACTTAAGGATAAAGCTGACTGCTACCCGCAGGAACTCTCAGGAGGTGAGCAGCAGAGAGTAGCTATAGCAAGGGCGATGGTCAACAACCCGAGCCTTATCGTTGCAGACGAGCCTACAGGAAACCTGGACCCCGAGACATCAGAAGCCATAATGGCGATGCTCCTTGAGATCAACAGAAACGGCGGCACCACGATCATCATCTGCACACATGACAGTGCGATGGTCGACCGTATGAAGCAGAGAGTTATCGAGATCGAAGACGGCCTTATCTCCAGAGACGAGAAGGCAAGCGGATATAAGGGTGACGGCGCGGATCACGAAGCATATATGCCTCATGCGTCAAGAACAGCCCTTTACGGCGGAAGCACTTCAGCAGGCGTTTCCTTCGGCGATGATGAAGCCTATAGTGACAGTTATGACGATGAGGATTATGCAGCTTCCAAGGCTGTAACTCCCGTGCCGGGTCTGGTTTTCGGAGACATGGCAAATGTCCCCGTACATACAGTCGTGCCTGAGGAAGAACTCTTCCAGGGTGACTTTGAGTCTTCAGATGAGGACGAGGCAGATATCTCATCTCTTCCCCGGGAGACAGCAACCGAAGAGGTCGAAGTTGAACCCGAAGAACCTGAGATAGCTGAGATAACCGAAATCAATATTCCCGAAGAAGAGAGCTTCGTATCTTTCGGCGATGAGCAGCCTGAAGTTCAGAAAGCTCCCGTAATTCCGGTTGAAATAAAGAAGGAAGAACCTTCCGTTAAATATGTTGATCCTGATATCGATCAGGACAGCGACTTGCTTTTCCCTAATGAAGAGAGCTCAGCTGATACTTCTAAGGAAGATAAGCGTGAGATGAAGCGAAAGCTCCGTGAAGAAAAGCTCGCCCAGAAGGAAGCAAAGCGCAAAGAAAAACTCGACAAGAAGAAAAAGGTCAGAAGAACCGACTTTATGCCCGGCAGCGATATCGACCTGTTCCCGGAGGATGATGAATAATGACCCTTAGAGCTCTTATTAATTCAATCAGGGAAGGATTCCGCGGAATCATAAGACATCCGCTCGTTACCATTGCTTCCATATCGACGATCATGCTGATGCTCATCATCATGGGTGCTTTCTATCTGTTCTCCGTCAATGCGAGAATGATCATGAGAAAGCTCTCCCAGAGGCCCCCGATCGAAGTTTACATGAATCTTCAGAGTTCGGAGGAAGAACTGAACTTCGTAGCTTCACAGCTTAATGCGAATGCGAATATAATCGAATATCAGGTTTCATCTCCTCAGGAGAACTATGAGAGCTTCAAGGCAAATCTCGGAGACTCATCTTCAATTCTCGATGACTTCGATTACAACATGTATCTGCCTTTTACGTTCCGCTTAAGACTTACGGATCCTTCATTGGCTGACAGCGTATGCGCTGAGATCGCGACATATCCGGGCGTATCGAAGGTTGCTCAGGAGAGCAGCGTTATGACCTTCCTTACGAAGGCTTCGAGGATCGTTAACATCACGACTGCTGTGTCGTTTATCGTTTTGTTCGTTATCGCGCTGTTCATCATATCAAACATGGTACGTATCTCCGTTTACTCCAGAGCATCGGAGATCGAGATCATGAAGTTCGTCGGCGCGACAAATAATTACATCAGGCTTCCTTATATAACGGAAGGCGCGATCGTAGGAGTGTTCAGTGCTCTTTGTTCATGGGCCATCACCATACTTGTTTATAAGCAGGTCTATGAGAAGGCCATGGTATCCATCAGCGTCGACAGCTTCTATGCACTCGCTTCAACAAGATCCATCATGTGGCATGACCTTGTTATCCTCGTAGTTATGGGATTGATAATAGGTGCTGTCGGAAGCGGCATCTCGGTAAGGAATTACATCAAGGTGTGAGGCTTATTATGGTACAGGATAAGACTTCTGAGAGAAGTAAGAATTTGGGAACCATAGTTATCAAAAAGCTCGCAATGTTTGTTGTGGCATTGACGGTATGCCTTATTGCCACGGCTTCAAGTGCATGGCTCTCATCCGAGAAGGTAATCGCGGTAGGCGGTATACCGATCATCACAAATGCAGTTACCCAGGAAGATATCGATGAAGCCAAGAAGAAGAGAGATGAAGCCAGGGCAGAGGCTGAAGAAGCCGCTGACAAGGTCGACCAGTTAAGGGACCAGAGAGACGAACTTAACGGAGAGCTCGCTAGACTTAACGAAGCGAACGAAGAGCAGAAGGCCCAGTACGCCATCATCTATGAGCAGCTCCAGGCAGCACTCGAAGAGAAGGCCAAGGCATTGGATGAGTTCCTCGTCGCCCAGGAGAATCTCGAGTATCAGCAGAAACTCTTCACCGACAGAATTACGATCATGTTCGAATACCAGAACAAGTCGACACTGGAAGTTCTCTTAGAATCTGACAGCATCGCCGGGTTCTTTACAAATATGGAACTCATCACTCTCATTGCCGATGCGGATGCACAGGCTATCGACATGCTCCAGGTAGCATTGGACGATGCCGAGCTCCAGGCTGAGATCAAGCTCCAGTATGCTGAAGAGATGCAGACCATCGCAGATGAGAAGAAAGCTCAGTTGGACGAACTCGAAGCTCTTATCGGAACGACCGAAGAGACTTTGGCAGATGTTGAGACTGATATTGATTCATGGGAAGCAAAAGAAGATGAGCTCGAAGCTTATGCAGATGAACTCGACGAAGAGATCAAGGAACTTCAGGAACAGTACGATTCCGAGCACCGCACATACTACGGCGGTGGCGGCGGCGGTTCGAGGACCACAGGCGGCGTCGCATTCAGCTGGCCGACATACTGCACATCCATCACGTCTTACTTCGGATACAGAACGCATCCGGTCTACGGTACTACCAAGTTCCACTCAGGAATCGACATAGGTGCCGGGTACGGCGACACCATCATGGCTGCAGCTTCCGGTACGGTCATTTATGTAACCGAACCTTACGAAGGCTGCAACAAGGGTGGTTCAGGATACGGCAATTACTGCATCATCGATCACGGCAACGGTTATTCGACACTTTACGGTCACGCCAGGGACATCTATGTTTCCGAAGGCCAGTATGTAAGTGCCGGCCAGGCGATCGGTGAAGTAGGAAGCACGGGAACTTCCACCGGTGCGCACCTCCACTTCGAGGTCCGTCTCTGGGGTGAGAAGAAGGATCCTCTGGATTACCTGCCTTAAGTTCTCATGGACGACAGTTTCTACGACATTCTTGCCAGTCATTATGATGATCTTCAGCTAAACGGCAATACTGATGCATGGGGTCCCTATATCCATGGTCTCATCTCGGATTATTGCAAAATAAAGGATCCGGATGTTACGGATCTCGGCTGCGGAACGGGAGCCATTACTAACTATCTGGCATCCAAAGGCCTTCAGGTCACGGGTGTTGATCTGTCTTCTGATATGCTCGCGATAGCATCTTCAGGCGATGAGACGGGAACGGTCTCATGGATCTGCGCGGACATTACCGCATATGAAGGACCTTCCTGCGGATGCTTCATCTCAACTATGGATACGATAGGTCATATAATCGATCCTGATGAGCTCGCGAAAATGTTCAGGGCGGTATCTTCTCTTCTTGAAGACGGCGGAGTGTTCATTCTGGATGCGACTACGAAGAAGCACTTTGAGAAGACGTTAGGTGACAACGTTTTCTATGAAGACTATGATGACTTTACGCTTTTGTGGGTCAATCACTACGATAAGCAGAGCAGGATCAATCATGCGGAGCTGACGCTTTTCGAGCTCGCGGATGATGATCTTTATGAGAGATACGACGGCGAACTTACGGCAAGATGCTATTCTTCTGAAGAGATAAAGGATCTGGCAGCTAAGTCGGGACTTAAGAATATTGCCTCGTTCGGTGACCTTAACAGGGAAGATCCGACAGAAGATGACGAACGCATCTTCTACGTATTCGGTAAATAATTATATAAAGGATAAATATATGGCAGATAACGCATACTATGTTCCGGGCGCACCCGAAGACTTGAAGAAAGACCATATCGTAAGAGCAGAAGGCTTGGGCGGTCTGGTTAAGTGTCTTTGCGTAAGGACCACGGCTGTCTGCGAGACTGCAAGGGTCATGCACCAGATGACACCTGCCGCAACTGCGGCGCTGGGCAGGTTCATGACAGGATCTATCCTTATCTCGGAATCCATGAAGAATGAAAAAGATACCCAGACGACCATCATAAGAGGCGACGGTCCGCTCGAAGGAATGACTTGTGTAACTGATTTCGGCTTCAAGGTCAGGGCATATCCCATGGAACCTGTTATCCCGACCGAATACCACAAGCCCGGCAAGATCAATGTCGGTGCGGCAGTTGGCAGCGGAAGCCTTACCGTTATCAGGGATATCGGACTTAAGGAACCCTATGTCGGCGTGTCCGAACTGGTCTCAGGCGAGATCGCCGAAGATTTTGCTTATTATCTTGCCAAGTCCGAGCAGACAAAGTCGATCGTATCATTGGGCGTTCTTATCGAGAAAGCCAGCGTTACCCAGGCAGGCGGCCTTATGATCCAGCTTCTTCCGGGTGCCGGAGAAGACGAGATCTCATATCTCGAGAAGAGGGCTTCGGGGTTCCCCGAGATATCATTCCTCTTCAGCGAGGGCTTTACTCCCGCCCAGATCATCGACCTGTTCATGGGCGATCCGGACCTTAAATACTTAGACGGCCAGGAAGTTGAATTCAAGTGCAACTGTAGCAGGGAGAAGATGTTATCAGGCCTTGCGGCACTCGGGAAAAATGATATTGAAGAGATAACAAAAGAAGGCAAGCCTATCGAGACAGTGTGCAGATTCTGCAACAGTAAGTATGTTTTTGAGCCTGATGAAGTAAAAAACTTATAAATATGGGCAAAATCTGAAAAAAGTGCTTGCAAATCCCAAAACATGATAGTAGAATACCTTTCGCACGCGTCTATTTAGGGTGTATTCTGCCCTGAAATTCGAGTGATAAGGCTTTGATAACGGAGATTGCCACGAGGTGAGGCGCCAGCTGCGCGATATATCACGAGGTGGGTAACTTCGAAGTAGCCGAAGGCGGAGGACACGATCCGATGCCGTCTCAGGACCTTAAGTCCGGAGAGGTCGCAAGCAGTACGTTACTGCCCAGAGAACCAAAGTGCCGCCACGAGGTGGTAACTGGATAGTCTGGGTTTTTGAATGGAAAGCGAAGACACTCCCGACAGGGTTGAGAAAAAGAAATACAGCTTATATAAGGAGGCCACAACATGGCAGCAAAGACAACAATGGTCAGAATTAAGCTCAAGGCTTATGATCACAAGATTCTCGACGAGAGCGCAAAGCTTATCGTAGACGCACTTGCACGTGATGATGCAAGCTTCTCCGGTCCTATCCCGCTCCCTACAGAGAAAGAGGTAGTTACGATCCTTCGTTCACCTCACGTAAATAAGGATTCCCGTGAGCAGTTCGAGCAGAGAACTCACAAGAGAATCATCGACGTCTATACACCGTCT
>JAILHX010000002.1 GCA_024695565.1 Saccharofermentans sp.
GCATGGTCTTTTTGAATATGTACCTGCAATGTGTCATCTTGATTATGTGATGAGCGAATTAGGCGGAGCCTCAAACTTTGTAAGAGAATACACGCTCGCATCAGGCGGACCGTACTGCGATTGCGGATATAAAAAGAAAGCATGAACACCGGCTTTATCCCACGTTAGAAAATACCTCGTTTTTTTTATTGACATCCTTCAAACAAATTGGTAATATTCTTGCGGTTAGTTATGACTAACAAGAGTAAACAATAAATAACCGAAGGAAACTTCTAGAAAGGGTTTTAGCCTATGTTTGACGAGCTGGTGGTCAGAAACTGTGCACCTACTCTTGCAGGCATTAAGGTCGGCAGTCTGTTCAATTGTATCGGACAGGACTACGAAGAAACATTGAACTGTGTCCGTTCCCTTAACAGAAGACTTCATCCTTATGGTGTCCGGTTGATCACCGGTTTTTCTGAAAACAAGCCTTCATTGGTCTATATGTACCGTCCCGAAAAACTCAGAAAGTATTTCATGGAAGATGATGTAAGAAGTCTTCTTTTTGAGTTCGGATATGAACCCGATGATGTTGACTGCTGTGTGAAGACACTTGTCGGAAAACTCTTTGATTCTGAAGAATTTCCCCATGAGATAGGTCTGTTCCTTGGTTACCCGTCAGAAGATGTCAGAGGGTTTATCGAGAATCGCGCGTGCGGCTCAAAATGCATCGGATGCTGGAAAGTTTACGGTGATGTTGCTCAGGCTCAAGAAAGGTTTGCTTTATATAACAAATGTACATCGATCTACTGCAGAAGATTAAGAGAAGGCAGCAGCATCGAGAAATTAACTACGGCGTGCTGACGCCAATAGAAAGGATCTATTTATATGAAAACAGCAGTTGTTTTTTGGAGTGGTACGGGCAATACGGAGGCTATGGCAAATGCAGTAGCAGACGGCATGAAGGAAAAGGGCGCAGAGGTTTCTGTACTTGGTCCGGCAGATTTTACAGCAGATAAGATCGCTGAATATGATGCAATCGCATTTGGTTGTCCTGCAATGGGTAATGAAGTTCTCGAAGAAAGTGAATTCGATCCCATGTTTACTGCAATCGAAGGTTCACTTTCCGGTAAGAAGATCGCTCTCTTCGGCTCATTCGGATGGGGCGACGGCGAGTGGATGAGAAACTGGGAAGACCGCTGCAAGGCTGCAGGTGCAACACTTGCATGTGACAGCGTAACCGTTAATGAGTCTCCTGACAGCGACGGTGTTGAGAACTGCAAGAAGTTAGGCGCCGCACTCGCTTCTTAAACTTACGGTCAGACAACTGATCAGAATCGGAGTATAAAAATGAGTTACAGGATAGTACTTATAAGACACGGCGAATCCGAATGGAACAAGGCAAATCTTTTTACAGGCTGGACTGACGTAGATCTGTCCGATGCAGGAAGAGAAGAGGCTAAAAACGGAGGGCGCCTCCTTAAGGAAGAAGGAATATCTTTTGATGTTTGCTTCACATCAGTTCTTAAGAGAGCCATTCATACGGCAAATCTTGTCCTTGATGAGATGGATGAGATCTATATTCCCCAGATCAAGTCATGGAAGCTTAATGAGCGGCATTATGGTGCTCTGCAGGGATTAAACAAATCTGAAACAGCAGAGAAATACGGCGAGGATCAGGTTAAGATCTGGAGACGTTCTTTTGACGTTAAACCTCCGGCATTGGAAGAAAATGACCAAAGGAATCCTGCTCTGCAGCCTGCGTATAAATACGTTGATAAGTATTTCCTCCCGCTGACAGAGAGCCTCGAGACAACTATTGAGAGAGTTATTCCTTACTATCTTGAGACTATCGTTCCCGAGATCCGTGCCGGCAAGAGTGTACTTATCGCTGCTCACGGAAACTCTTTAAGAGCTCTCGTTAAGTATCTCGATAACATTTCAGATGAAGATATCTTAGGTCTCAATATTCCTACGGGTACACCTCTCGTATATGAGTTAGGTGATGACTTCAAGGCAATCAGTCACAGATATCTCGGAGATCAGAGTGCTATCGAAGCAAAGATGAAAGCAGTTGCCAATCAGGGAGCCAAAAAGGTGAACTGAAAAAATAACAGCCCCGTTAAGGCGGCGAAGGAGAATGACATGAATTATTTGGAAATCGTAAATGTGTACGGAAGAGAGATCCTTGATTCAAGAGGAAATCCTACTGTTGAAGCTGAGGTTACACTTGCTGACGGTACAGTCGGCAGAGGAACTGCACCGAGTGGTGCTTCCACAGGTGAATTCGAGGCTTTGGAACTTCGTGACGGTGATAAGTCAAGATATCTCGGCAAGGGTGTGTCAAAGGCGGTAGAGAACATCAACACAGTAATCAATGATGCTATCTCCGGTCTTGATGCTTCTGATATCTATGCAGTAGATAAGGCAATGATCGAAGCCGACGGAACAAAGGATAAGTCAAATCTTGGTGCTAATGCGATCCTCGCTGTATCTATTGCTACAGCAAGAGCTGCAGCTAATGCTCTTGATATCCCGCTCTACAGATTCTTAGGCGGTGTCCAAGGCACAAAATTGCCTGTTCCTATGATGAATATCCTTAATGGCGGTGCTCACGCTGACAGCGCTGTTGATACTCAGGAATTCATGATAATGCCTGTAGGTGCTCCTTCATTCAAAGAAGGCCTCAGATGGTGCGCTGAAGTATTCCACACATTAAAGAAACTCATTAAGGACATGGGCGACGTTACAGCAGTCGGTGACGAGGGCGGTTTTGCTCCCAATAAGCTCAACAGTGATGAAGCAGCAATCGAGAAGATCCTCGAAGCAATCAAGGCTGCAGGTTTTGAGCCCGGCAAGGACTTCATGATCGCCATGGATGCCGCATCTTCCGAGTGGAAGAGCGAGAAGGGCAAGGGATTCTATCACCAGCCCAAGTCAGGTAAGGATTTCACATCAGACGAGCTTATCGCTCACTGGGAATCTCTTGTTGATAAGTATCCTATCATCTCTATCGAGGACGGCCTTGATGAGGAAGACTGGGAAGGCTGGCAGAAGATGACAGCTAAGATTGGAAGTAAGGTCCAGCTTGTTGGTGATGACCTTTTCGTAACCAACACAGAAAGACTTGCAAAGGGTATCTCTCTTGGTGCAGGCAATTCCATTCTCATCAAGCTCAACCAGATCGGTTCTGTCTCTGAGACTTTGGAAGCTATCAAGATGGCTCACAAGGCAGGCTATACGGCAATCTCTTCTCACAGATCCGGTGAGACGGCAGACACAACCATTGCCGATCTTGCAGTAGCTCTTAATACATGCCAGATCAAGACAGGTGCTCCTTCACGTTCAGAGAGAGTTGCTAAATACAACCAGTTGTTAAGAATCGAGGAAGAATTAGGCGATGCTGCAGATTATCCGCAGATGCGCGCATTTAACGTTAAGAAATGATTTCTCCTCTGTTTATACATCATGTCTGAGGAGGGCTGCTGTAAGGATGATGCAGCAGCCCTTCTTCCGTTAATAAAGTTAAGGGGATATTTGGAGGTCTTATATGTGTCTTAGAGAGTCAGGGGAGATGTATCTTGAGACTGTTATGGTGCTCTCGGAAAGCGGAGCTCCTGTCCGCTCGTTGGATGTAGCTAATCACTTGGGTTTTTCAAAACCGAGTGTCAGCCGCGCCATGGGAAAACTTAAGTCAGAGAACTACATAGTTATTGATCCTCAAGGCTATATAACACTAACGGAAAAAGGGAATAGTATCGCAAAGAAAATCCTTGAGAAAAGATTCGTTCTGAAAGAATTGATCATGTCTCTGGGAGTAGATGAGGAAACAGCTGCAAGCGATGCCTGCAGGATCGAACATGTATTGAGCGACGCAACTTTCGATGCATTGAAAGCTTATCAGCAAAAATCCTGAATGTTTGTTATAGAATAGAATCATTCGACATATGGAGGATGATTCTATGGCAATGATGGAAAGACCTGTTGTTAAGGATTGCAACGGCGGCAGATGCTGGGAGAACACTTTTGATTCCTTCACGATGAAGGTCTTTGTTCCGGATAACGATCTGGACGGACAGACGAACAACTACGGGTTCAGAGCACCTTTGCTGCTGGTTCTCGAAGAAGAAAAACAGGATATTGAGAGTTCGGTAAGATTTGCGCATTCAACAGGTCTTGCTGATATAGCGGCCAAATACGATTCGAGCGTGCTGTTCATTTCTCCGACAGCAGAAGGCGGATGGGATGCAGTTGGCAGTTCACTTTATGCGGACGTTATTGCTGAGATAAAGCTTATCCAGGTCTATAAGGACGGAATCGTTGAGGACTTCAACTTCTTCACTCAGACATTTGAAGGTTATTATGCGCGAGGCGCCAAGTTCCGTACGGATATATACAGTTACGGCAAGTCAGCGGACTTCGTAGCAAAGAACCTTCTTAAGACTATAGAGGGTGAATATCTCTGGGGCACCGGCGAGATTACTCCTGCAATGTGTTCCATGGAGAATCTGAGCGTCGTTCCTGATGTACAGCGTAAAGATATTGCTGTCTTAAGTGTCGGCAACAGCGAAGAGATCAACGAGGCTTTCATCGGCTGTCAGAATATCCTTTTCAAAGATAAAGCAGACTATGTAAGCGACTACGATTCCTTTGTTAAGAAGTTCAAGATGTGGTGCGGAGTCATCGAGTTTGAACCTGACTTCGATGAGCTCGGAATGATCGAGGACGTAAGCTTCGTTACTGTAAAGACTTCGCCCGATAATGGTTTTCTGCCGGAAAAAGTGCCCGAGCACAAAGTCGGTTACTTCGCTTACTACAATAAAGGTCTTTTGGAGGGTGGCAGGGTCCCTCTCGTCATAGGATTTCACGGCGGCGGCGATTCTTCGATGTACCTGACCTTTGTTGCGCGCTGGTGGAATGTTGCCCGTAAATACAATTTCCTTTATGTAGGCATCGAAAACCATCAGTTCGTTACCGCGACAGAAGCAAGAGACATTATCGAGGTCTTAAAGACACGTTATCCAATAGATTCCGAACGCATCTATGCAACAGGATTCTCGATGGGAAGCGGCAAGACATGGGATCTCTATCAGGAATACCCTGAGATCCTTGCAGGCATTATGCCGTGCAGCGCACTGTTCCCGGTTTATACGACATTCTGGGGCAAGCCCGTTACCGACAGACTCAATAAGACGGTTCCTGTACCGGTTTTCTATTCAGGCGGATATAAGTCCCATCTCGGAGAACTTCCGTTCCAGAGCGAAGGCGGCGTAGAGCGTGTTCAGTATGTCGCTGAAGTCAATAAACTTAAGAGGTCATTTGCAGGTATTACTTTTGAGGACAAAGATGACTGGGCAGATCCCATTTGGGGCATTCCGGGTGACCGTACCGAAGAAGTTTACGATCCGACGAGGGACGCGACATTGAATATCAATTATTATGACAGCGAGGACGGTGTCTGCAGAACTGCTTTTGCCAGTGTCAGCAATCAGATCCACGAGTGCAGGGAACACAGCATAGAGAATGCCTGGAAGTTCATATCGAAGTTCAAGAGGACCGTATCCTATTGACCGTGTGGGTAAATGTTGTTAAAATTCCAACATCTTCTGATACTTAAGGGGAAGCACATGTCTTTTAACAGATTTACATGTTGTTGCTGTTGTACGTCCAAGGGTAAATTCTTATGGGCGCATGATTGATGCAGCTTGAGCCCCAGATAAAAACTTACGTAAGATTTGCCCGGAAGCTATATAATATAATAGTTTTCGGGCTTTTTATTTAGCTTTGCAGAAAGAGGTTATATATGACTAATAATGTTAATCATGAAGAAATCGATAATATCGTAAAGCTTATTTTCGAAGACTACGAAGGCGGCAAGAATATCGATGCCGTTAAGCTGTTTAGTAATCCCGATAAAGATGAAGTCAGGGAGCTTGTCGAGAATTTCTTCAGGATCATATATCCCGGATATTTCCGTGACCGCACATACAAGATCTATAACCCGAAGAACAGCTTCGCCGTAACGATCGAAGATGTTTTCTATCACCTTAAAAAGCAGATTTACAGAGCTCTCGACTATTCGCAGAGCGACGATAAGGTGCCTGATGAGAAGCGAGAGGAAGAGAGCTACCGCATAACCACCGAATTCTTCAAGAAGATCCCTGTTATCAGAGAATATATTGAGACAGACCTTCTGGCTACGCTAGACGGTGACCCTGCGGCAGCTAACTTCGATGAGGTCATTCTTGCTTACCCGGGCCTCATGGCAATAACCGTTTACCGTATTGCCCATGAGCTCTATCTTCTCAAAGTACCGATCCTGCCGCGTCTCATGACCGAATATGCGCACTCCCAGACGGGAATCGATATTCACCCCGGCGCTACGATCGGCAAATACTTCTTCATCGATCACGGCACAGGTATCGTTGTAGGTGAGACATCCATCATCGGAAGCAACGTCAAGATCTATCAGGGTGTTACCATCGGTGCTCTCTCCACAAGAGGCGGCCAGAAGCTCTCAGGCAAGAAGCGTCACCCGACTATCTGCGACAATGTAACCATTTATGCAAATGCTTCGATCCTCGGCGGCAATACCGTTATCGGTGAGAACACGGTAATCGGCGGCAACTCATTTATCACTTCTTCTGTTGAGCCGAATTCCAAGGTCAGCATGACAAATCTCGCGAAGGAGAATAAGTCTGACGGAAAGCACGTTACGAGTGAAGAAGTCAAGCAGAGCGAAGAGTGGTACTACATCATCTGATGCTTTTGTCATCAGTTTGACCCGGAATTCACACAGCTTTCACTCATCCTTCATCCGCTATTCCCGAAAATTAACATCCGCCGGAATGTTATACTTCAGACGGCAGAAGGGAAGCGCTGTTCATATCAGGTTCAAGCGCTGGAGAAGGATAGCGCTTCCCGGAGGGCCGCTAAATCCCCCGTTGTTATTAAAGATAAATACACTTTGCAGGTAACAGTAATGGAGACCATTACCAGACTTTGCGCCAGACAGTTCATCCTGGCAAAACAAGGCTTGATAGGATCATACCGCTTCATAGGAAAAGGCGGCGCCTGCGACTATGTCCGACAGGCAGGATGCATACAGTACGACCCTGTTGATGTCTGCGGCAAGAATGCCGAACTTACGCTTCAGTCCCGCGTTAAGGGTTTTCGTAAATCAATGCTGGCAGATCTCCTCTATAAAGACCGCCTGCTGGTTGATTATGCCGATAAGGAACTCTCCATCTGGCCTATCGAAGACTGGCCTTATTTCTCATCTTACAGGGACAGAAGCCGCGAGCTTGGCAAGACATTTAGGGGCATCGCCGAATTAAGAAAGCAGGCCGTCTCATATATTGAGGAGAACGGTCCTGTCACAAGTGATTCATTGCCGATCGAAGGTGAGATCTATTGGCATTCTTCTATGCATTGGAGCGGCAATTGGGATAAGAAATCCCAGGCGGCCAGATCGATCCTCGAACAGTTATACACTGACGGCGAACTTATTATCCATCACAAGAAGGAAAGCAGGAAATACTACGATCTGGCCTGCAGACATATCCCGCAGGATATTATGGAAGCTAAAAATCCCTGTAAGGATGAAGACAGTTTTGCTGCCTGGCGTCTGCTTAGAAGAATAGGTGCTGTAGGACTTCTGTGGGATAAGAACAGCACGGCTCTGCTCGGTCTTTACATAAATGCCGAAGAACGCAAAAAACTGTTATCCAGGCTGACCTTAGAAGGGAAGATATGTCCCGTCATGGTTGAAGGAATCAAACAGCCATTCTATTACCGTTCTGAAGACCGGGAACTTATGAATTCGGTTATAGAAGGCACAGTTGATCTTAAGCCAAGGATGTCATTTGTTGCACCCCTGGATCCTCTTATGTGGGATAAGGCACTGGTTAACGCTTTGTGGGATTATCAGTACACATGGGAGATATATACTCCTGCCAATAAACGCAAATACGGTTATTACACTCTGCCGGTTCTGTTCGGTGACAGGTTCGTAGGACGCATTGAGACGGCAATCGATAAGCAGAACGGATTGCTCATCGTAAAGAACATCTGGTGGGAAGAAGGCGTCCGTCAGACAAAGAAACTGGAAAAAGCACTGGACAGAACACTTAAAGAGTTTGCCCGGTTTAATGATTGCAGCGGCTATAAAGCTTAAGGCTGATTCACAATTTTCAATGCTTAAAATTCATATCATATATGATATATAAATCAGACACCGCCGGAGTCTGATTTATATAGGATATATTCTATAAAAACAGGAATATATTCTGTAACAAGTTTCGCGAGAGGCTAACCCTGGCTAAGAATGAATAAAACCTTCTGCAACTGGTTTCGCGAAGCGAACTGTTCGTGCGTTGCAGAAGGTTCTATTTTTGAAGTTTTGGTGGAGATGAGGAGAATCGAACTCCTGTCCGAAACCTCTTCCTCCGGGACAATCTCCGGGTGCAGTCAGTATTTGAATTATTCCAATTCCCGCGTCATCTGCTGACAGATTGCGGTTCCTGTAGCTTCATAAGATTTAAGTCGCTAGCCGGCGCAAAGCTTAACCGGTAGGACTGCCTGCTTAACCTCTCTCAGACGAGGTCTTCGGTGTACGTACACTCCCGCGAGAAGATAGGCGGAAGGACGGTAGCCTTAGGCTGCTACGAGCTCTGTCTTGTCTGCAATTACTTGCAATTCCCCGTTTTTTAAGGAGGCACAACGAGGATCCTCCACCCGCTTTCCCGACCTCAGAAGCCCCGTCGAAACCGGTACATCCCCAAGTCTGAAAAGAATTGCTCCGGTCACGACAAGAAGTGACCGAAGCAATTTTGCTTACGCGTGATTATACAATCTTATCTATGAATTTCAAGTCTCGTCGTCAAAATTCAGATCCTTGGAAACGTCATAGGGTTCGAAGTCCTGACTGATCACTGCCTGTGCATCCTGGATCTCCTGCTCGTCTGCTGCGTCATCAGGAACATAGTCCTCAGGCTCAGCAGTCTTTGGTGTGTAATCGATTTTGTAAGGATCAATGCCGTCGTACTTCTTATAAGGATTATCAAGGATCTCGGTGCCGCAATAGTAGCACTTGGAAGTGAAGGGACGGTTCTCCATAGCCTGGAGACCCTTGCCGCAGTTAGGGCAGGCGGTCAGGTTCTTATAGTCGGTTCTCTTCTCGAGAAGAACGGCTTCGTTAAGAGCCTTGTCGAGTTCTTCGTTGGTCATGCCTTTTTCCTTGAGCAGAAGCCATACGGCATGAAGCAGGTAGGTCTGCTTCTCGAGCTGCTTTTTCATCTCTTCGACTTCTTTTGCAGCCTGAAACTCGTTCTTGATCTGGTGATCGTTTCCGGGATTCTTGACGGAGTTGATGAGCTCGTCTGCTTCGTTAACGTTCTTGAGTTTTGCCATGTCCTTGAATGACATAGAATCTAAACCTGACATATCTGACCTCCTGTGCTAATGAATATAGATACCCTGAATCTACTATAACAAACTTTTCGATTTTTAATGCGGTAATCCTTTAGGAGCCGAGAAACTCTGCTACACCCACGGCAGCTTTGTAAGCTGTATCTTCAAGTCCCAAGAGCGCATCGTCATCGCTGTTTGAGAGATAACCTACGACGAGCTGATAAGACTTTATCGAATCAGCGTGATTAAGTCCCGTGTACATGTTGGACTGCACGGATCCCAAAGATGCCGAACCGATCTCTGCTGCGACTGAGTCTGCGAGAGCCTGACCGTCTGCTGCAGCAGAAGAAGCATAAGTTCCGGTCGAAGGAACATATACCTTGACTCCGCTGATGCTCTCGTCGGGAGCGCTGTCTGCGTGGATCCTGATGAAGTAATCAGCATTGTTGTCGATCGCAATCTGTGCCCTGTCTATGTTGGAGAGGTTAACCTCGTTTGATTCACGGGTGAGGATAACGGTAGCACCGCAACCTTCAAGATATTCCTTCATTACCAGAGCATATTCCAATGTGAGTTCGTATTCTTTGACGCCGCTGTTTATGCCGACTGCGCCGGGAGTAGCTTTTTCCTTGTCGGCATCAGTTCCGCCGCCGACCTCTTCATGTTCGTAATCGTAGTCCTGCTGGTGTCCCGGATCGATGACGATAACGATTCCGGTGAGGTCAGGGTGGTCAGCAGGGACCGGAACAGGGGAGGGCGTAGGTGATGCCGGAACGGGAGTGGGAGTATCTGTTGGGAAGCTGTTCGGAACAGGTCCCATGATCCCGCTCTCAGTTGTATCAGTTGCAAATGTCTCATCTGCAGGCATGCCTAACATCTGATTGAATTTTTTGTCGATGCTGTCTTTATTAAATGCGTAGATAAAATAGAAAATACCGACGATAAACAGTGCTATCAGGATTCCGAGTCCGATGCTCTGGACGGAAGACTGCTTCTTCTGTTTTACCTTAGGTTCGGTATAGTACTTCTTCGTGAAGTCAGCGATGAATGCTTCACGCTTGGATTGGGGCATCTCGCGGAGACGCTTATAGAGGAGCTTCCTCTTGTCTTCGGGAAGTTTATTGAGTATCTGCTTAAACTTTTCGAGATCAGCTTCAGCCATAAAGTCCTCCATTAAAGAAGATAATAACATTCTTTATCTTTAGAACAAATTATTATTGGAAACCCGCTTAAAATGGATTATTCACGGGTTAGTGGGTATTGGGGCAAACACGGATACAGCAATCAGAATTATTTAAGATTTAGTATTGAACAATAAACAGTAGTGTGCTATAAATGATAGTGACGGCGGAGGCGCTGAGGAATAGGGGGCGCCTTCCGGCCCGTCAATTCGGAATGAAAGGGGAATTGCCAATGAACAGCCAGATCAAGAAGGGCATTCTCGATTTGTGCGTGCTGGCCTTACTTGAAAAGGGTGACAGTTATGGCTACGACCTCGCGGGTAGCCTTGCACGCAAAGTCGAAGTAGCAGACGGCACAGTTTACCCGATACTGCGTAAGCTCGCTTCTGAAGGTGTGGTATCGACATACCTGCAAGAATCTCAGAACGGGCCGCCGCGCAAGTACTACCATCTCACCGACGCCGGGCACAAGAAGCTTAACAGCGAACGAGAAGAATGGTTAAAGTTCTGCGGTGAAGTAAACGAAATACTTGAGCGAGGAGAAACTGGAGGAAAAGCCGATGAATAAGACTGAATATCTTAAGAGGCTCAGCGATGAATTAGGGCACATGCCCTACGGTGATGTAAAAGACATCATTCAATCCATTGAAGAGCATTTTACAGAAGGTTTGGGCGAGGGCAGAAGCGAAGAAGAAATTGCTGAGAGCCTTGGAGATCCCAAGGAACTTGCCGCTGAATTCAAGGATGGTGCTAAGTTCAAGCAGATCATGAAGAAGCGCAAGAAGTTGTTAGATAACTATACAGGACCCGACGGCAGAGGAAGAATCTTCGTAGTTGTATTCAATCTCTTTGTTGGTATTGCTATGTGGATCGTTCTTCTGGCAGCGATAATTGCAGCATTCATGTTCCTTGCTGCAGACTGTGGAATCGCAGGACTCATCATTGCTTCGCTCATCATGGGCAAGCTCACAGAGTTCCTTGTACCGTTCATTTTCCTGGTACTCACTCTTATTTGTATTGCGGTATTCCTCATCGCGATCCTGATCCTTGGAGTAAAGTACTACATCCGCGGTCTCAAGGCATATATCAAGTGGAACAAGCATGTATGGAACTACGGCTTGGGGGAGGACTAATATGAGTAAAGGCGATGTTAAGTTACTGATTACCGGTGCGGTATCACTTTTCCTGGCTTGCTTCCTCGGAATCATCACGATTGCACTGTTTGTCATCGGACTCGGCGGCAAAGCTTTGGAATACGACTGGAAGGGAGCTTTCAGTCAGGTTACGGAACAGGCGGAAAGTCTTAGCGACTGATCTTAGGGATAAGGATAGAAAGGGGGCTGTCTTGCATAGAGGACAGCCTCTACTATTTTTACCGTTATTAACTGCCGGTATGTTATTCTGAATACCGGCAAGGAGAATATAACTATGGAACAGGATAAAGAACTTGAATCGAGGATCGAAGAAGTCCTCAAGGCGGAGAAGGAGAACAAGATCCCCCGCATGACAAAACGCGATTACATCATCGCAGCTGTGATTACGGCAATATCCCTTCTGGGGATCATCGGAGGTTTCTTCCTATGAGCCGTAAGCATGATGTCAACAAAGAAATCGAGAATGAAGTCTATTGCGGAACCTTACCGGTCCTGCCCAAAGAGCGCAAATACGGATTCATGGATGCTCTTCTGGTCTTATCCGGATACTGCATCGCCACATGGAGTTACACGCAGGGCTCTTACTTAGCAACACTTGTAGGTTTTAAGCAGCTCCTGATCGGAGCGTTCCTCGCAGCAATATTCATGCTGATGGTATACCAGCTGCCGGTAATCATGTCGGTCAGATACGGTATTGATATCTGGATCTGGCTTCGAAGTGTTTTCGGACCCAAAGGAAATAAAATAGTTACCATAATAATCATACTGGTCAACTTCCCGTGGTATGCAGTGTGTTGCGAACTGTTCGCAGACTCGATGGAAAATCTCCTGGGACTGTTCGGAATTCAACTGTTTAACGGTGCGCATCTGGTATTAAGTCTGTCATGCGTGATCGTGGGAACCATCATCGCTTTGCGCGG
The DNA here is from genome assembly GCA_024695565.1 of Saccharofermentans sp. The sequence goes on from JAILHX010000002.1 coordinate 12,646, forward strand.
CGTCGGCACGATCACATGGACTACGCGTATTCTCGTCCCGCTCCTGCTTTTGGTCGGTGTGGCAGTTGTAGTAGTCGGTTTTACATCCGTGCCTATGGATGTCATCTGGAACTACCAGCCTGAGCTTGCTGGCGACGCTGACAAGACAGTTAATTACGTTCTCAATATCGAAGCCAACTTCGCATTTGTTATTACGCTTGTCGGAGGTATGGCCGAGGTTCCGCGTCTCTGCAAATCCGAGAAGTCCGGTTACTACGCAGGCGTATTGGGACAGGGCGCTGCCGGCTCATTCTTCGTAGTTGTCGGTGCCGTTATGGCAATCGCCATGCAGTACGTGACAGGCCAGATGGTAGATGATCCTACACTCATGATGGCAACTCTCTCAGCACCTATCCTGGGTCTGTCGTCACTGCTTCTTGTCGCTTTCGCGAACATCGGAACACAGGCAGTAGGATCTTACATCTACGGCGTTATGCTCAAGTCGACATTTAAAAAGTCTTCTTATAAGCTCCTTGTACTGATCCTCGGCATTTATGTTGCGATCCTCTGCGTATGGGGCAAGATAACTGAATACTTCGGCAGCTTCTTAACGATCGGCGCCTGTGTTTATGCGCCTCTGGCGGCACTTCTTTTCGTAGACTTCTTCCTCATCAGAAAGCAGAAGATCGATCTGAAGAGCGCATATGAACTGCCCGGACACACGGCTTACCGTTACACAGGCGGATTTAACATCGTGGGCATCATCTGCCTCGCGCTTGGCTTCGGATTCACGCTGGTAATTTACGATCCTATACAGGGAATTATCCACAACAGGTTATTGTTCATGCTGACACCTACGCTAGCGTCATTCATCTTCACGGGTGTGCTTTATTTCCTGCTCTGTAAGATCCCGTTTATCCGCGATTATGTAATATGCAAGGGTCCTGTTAAGAAGCCTTTTGACAGAGCGAAAACCCCGCCCAGACAGAATCTGTTCTTTATGCCTATTATCTGGCTCATCTGCAAGTTCACGACAGCTCCTTATAAGCTCAAGATCGACAAGCACAATATGGAAGGCATCAAGCCTCCGTTCCTGGTCTACGGTTCTCATAACTCGTTCATGGATTTCTATGTAACGCCGCTGGCACTGAAGCCTTACCGCGCCAACTACATCTCTGAGCTTGAAGGCTTCGAGAACTTCGGCGAATGGATCTACCGTCAGGTAGGCTGCCTTGGCACCCGTAAGTTCATCAATGACCAGTACCTCATTAAGAACATAATGAAGGTAATCAAGCGCGGCGACGTCATGGTCATCTATCCTGAGGCCAGATATGCCAACGTCGGAACGAATTCGCACTTAACGCCTTCCGTTGCAAAGCTTGCCAAGCTTCTGAAGGTTCCGGTCGTAACGATCAACATGCAGGGCAATTATCTGCAGCAGCCGATTTGGAATCTCAAGGAGCGCAAAGGCGCCAGGCTCCACGCTGACCTCAAGTGCGTTGTAACTCAAGATGAGATCGGTAAGCTCTCTGTCGACGAGATCCTCGCCCGCATCTCAAAAGAGCTGACTTACGATGAATATAAGTACCAGCTCGACAACAAGATCAAGATCGATGATGAGTGGAGAGCTGAAGGCCTGCATTATCCTCTGTACCGCTGCAGGAAGTGCGGCAAGGACTTCGCCATGACATCATCAGGCAGTAAGATCACCTGCAAATACTGCGGCGACTCTTATGAGATGGATGAATACGGCCAGCTGCATTCTTCCTCAGGAGAAGTTATTCACATTCCCGACTGGTACGAGTGGCAGAGAGGATTTGTACATGAAGAGATCAGGGAAGGCTGCTATAAGCTTGATATCCCGGTCCGTATCTGGGCTCTGCCGAATTCCGTTAACTTTGTTGACTGTGGTGAGGGAAGACTCGTTCAGGATAACAGCGGGTTCTCTCTTGAGCTCGATAACTACAGGACCGAGAAGCACGAGATATTAAAGTTCCCGGCCAAGTCCATGGTATCGCTCCACACCGAATACGATTACCGCGGCAAGTACGGTCCGTGCGTAACGCTGTCGACTTATGATGACACATTCTTCATCTATCCGACGGACGAGAGCCGTGATGTCTTCAATCCGACGAAGATCCAGTTCGCGACTGAGTACCTGGGCGGTCTTTATACCTAAAACAAACGGGCTGTCTCTTAGTTGAGGCAGCCCTTCTAAGTTTTCTTCTTTCTGGGCGTGTTAATTGCCGGTCCCGGGATTAATGGGCGCTTGGGGTTGCACGTTGAATTGCCCCAACTTTTAATAATCCCGCTTCTTGGGGCAA
>JAILHX010000011.1 GCA_024695565.1 Saccharofermentans sp.
ATCGATGCCGCCATAATTCCCGTTGCGATCTTAATATCTTTCTTTGAACAGATCTTCATTTTATATTTCCTCCGAAAATTGTCTTTTGCAATTGCTTTATGCCCTATAAACAGATGTGGGGGCGAAAATGTTGCACTTGAAGTTGCAATTCTTTTTTTGTTGGGCAAATGCCCGCCGGACTGGTCGTTTTCGAGGCGCAAAAAAGAGGCTGCCTCCGCTTTAGGAGACAACCTCTGTAATTTTAGTTTGAAACTCTATTAGAGGAAATAAGAGAAGTATCCTGCGATCATCGTGACGATAGCATATACGATCATAAAAGCAAATCCCTTCTTGTTGCCTTGAAGCTTCGTGTTCGCGCCGAATCCCTCGTACATGACGACGAAGTAGAAGACGGATGTGAACGCATAGAAGAATGAACCTAATCTTACATAAGGAATAAGGCTTAAGAAATCACCGATAAATGAATTGATCAGGCAGACAGGAATCAATGCAAGTGAAGAAATTGCAAGCATCCTTGAGAACGAGATCTTATCCTTGACGATAAGGCCTGCAAGAACCATGAGTCCTGCAAAACCGAACGTGCGGATGATGTAAACGATGAATGAGAAGAAGAAGTCCAGGATGATGTCAATGATGATGTTACCCGGATAGAGCCAGTCGAGAGTAACAAAGCTGATCAGATCCGTGGACATGGCAGTAATGAAGTTAACTATGCCGCAGATGATGACAACGATGATCGCGAGCAGGAGCGAGTTGATGAACTTGTCATACTGTCCTGCAATCTCGCCAGCGCCTGTGACAGGATGGATCATTGCATCAATAATATTCTTGAAGTGCTGGCCGAACGGAACCATCTCTGAAGGCTGCTTAGGCTGTGCCTGCTGCTTCGGAGGAATGGGTTCCTGAACCTGGGGCTGGGGCTCAATGGGCTGAGGCTGGGGAGCCGGCGCAGGAGCGGGTGCTGCTACTGGTGCTGCAACTACAGGTTCTGCAACGGGTACTGCTGCTACAGGTTCTGCAACAGGTACAGGTGCAGGAGCCGGTGCTGCAGGAGCAGGTGCAGGAGCTGCGGGCTCGGTGTTAACGGGTTGTGCCTGGGGCTGAGGAGCTGCTGCTCCGAATGACATGCCGCATCCGCCGCAAAAAGCAACTCCATCGGGGTTTTCTCTTCCGCAATTAGGACAATACATAAACGACCCTTTCCTCGGGCAAGCGCCCGATTAGCTTGATACGTTCATTGTAACACAGGTGTTTGGCATGGAAACCCACAAATATCAACATTCTTGGGAAGATTTGGGAATGATTTGGGGAATGGTTTTGGAATGCGTTTTCCGATGCGTTCGGGAACGTATTATCCAACGTATTTTTGCCCGGATTTTTTTTGTTTTTGCGTTTTTTAATACGTTTGCATACGTACTCAAAAACGCATTTTCGGGCAATTTTACGTTTATCAGTACGTTTCCTAACGTATTCAAAAACGTATTCCCCTCAATGCGCTGCGGGATGCAATCTTTTTTCGAAGTGCCCGAAAAAAGTATGGTAAATACTATGGTCCGGGCCATACTTTTTACCACAGAAATCCCCTCAAGTCCTCGAAAACTATGGCAAAACATATGGTCTAAGCCATACTTTTTACCATACTTTTTGCTGCTCAGAGCGGAATGCGTCAGTGAATAAACGCATTCACTGAGTGAGCCTTTTCGCTTCGAGCACAGAAACAAAAAACTGCCGGCCAATCTCGGAAAGGCCGGCAGCTGGTATTCAAAAAACTATTTAACTTCAGACTGCGTCGACTACGCCAAGCATGACGCCGGTGGTCTGGATGTCGGAGAAGACGAGCAGATATGTCTTGCCGTCGCGGATGAAGTATGCGGCGTTGACTTCGGCCGGGATCTCGTCGCTCTCGAGGTTTGCGACGTTGCCGAACTCGATGTGGTAGAACGTTACGGATGTTCCTGCAGGAGATGTTATGGTCTCGCCTGCGGTCTTGACGGAAGGTGCATAAGCTGCCAGGAGGTCGACGTCTGCGGGTGCTGTTAAGAGAAGGACTTTCTCGCCGCCTTCGCCGAAGAAGATCTCTGTCGTGATGTTGTCGGCAAAAACGCCTGAACCGTTGCCCTTGAGGTCGAACGGGAGTGCTCTGCTGATCCTGTCGATGCGCTCGTCGCCGATGCCTTCGTCGTAATCACCGGCAGTAGTCTCGGCAGCAGCAGTCTCAGCTGCGCCTCCGTCTCTGGGTTCTTCTCCTGCTTCTGTTCCTGAAACAGAATCATCTTCCAAGCCATCTTTGACGGAAGTATTGTATTGCGGACCGTCTGCGCCCTCGAGATCTTCTTCCTCTTCAGCTTCGGTACCTTCTGCTACAACAGAATCGGCTTCGCCGCCTGTTAATCCATGGAAGCCGAGGAAGTTATCAACATCATTTTCTACTGTTTCTTCGGCAACTGCGTCACTCTTGGCCTGTGAAGTAGCTGCAGGACCGGAAGCTAATGAGCTGCCCATCCTGCTGAATATGAATGCTACGCCTGCAAGGACAAGAACAGCTGCTGCGATAGATGAGAAGACAACGATAGGTGTTCTGTTTGCCTTCCTGCGCGGCTTGTCCTGAGCGCTCTTGGAACCGGAACCGGCCTTATCGGAATCTGCATGTTTCGAGTCAGCATGAATCTTATCAGCACTTCTGACTGCGGGCCTTGAATCGGACTTAATATGCTTTGCATGCTTGCCGGAGCCGGAATCTTTGACGGAATCTGTATCCTTGCCGGAGCCGGACTTCATATCGGCGGATTCGGGCTTATGAAGCTCCGTTACGATCGCACTGCCTTCGGCCTGCTCCTTGATAGCTGCGGAGACGGCACTCATGATCCTGGACTTCATCTCAGGATCAACAGTTACGTTGCTCATGATTTCGTTATACTTATTCAAAATCATCCGCCTCCTTCAGCAGTTCTTTCAGTTTGTCGCGGGCACGCTTCAGATCTGAGCGTACCGTTGCCTCGCGTCGGCCGGTGATCTCGGCGATCTCCGAGGTGCTGTAACCTTCCTGATAGAAAAGGTGGATTGCTTCACGCTGGTGGACGGGCAGGCTTCTGACTGCGTCCCAGATGGCTTTGTATTCTTCGCCATGGTCGAGATCTTCTTGGACTTCGCCGGCGATCTCTTCATTGAGCTCCATCGTGTCGCGGACTTTGTTGTAGTCAATACGGTTCTTCGCAAGATTCGAAGCAACTCTCATGAGCCATGCTTTGCGGTGTGCTTCGCTCTCGAAGTTCGGCCTGACGGTTACGAACTTGATGAGGGTCTCCTGCAAGATGTCTTCCGCGTCCTCCTTGTTGTGCAGGTAAGAGAGTGCAAGACGCAGGATGGCATTACCATGAAGGTCGATGATCTCTTCCGCTTCCTTTTCTATCTGCTCGTCAGACTTCCTGTTACCGCCGGTGGTCGGTTCATCCAGTGAAGTGTCTGCTGCATCGTCACCGGGCCTGGCCGATCTGATGACAAAGTAGTCATCACCGGAACCCGATATTGCAAGCAATATGGCGAGCTTTCGTAAAAGCGGAAGATTTGCTTCGTAAGTTAGTTCCATCGATCCCCTTCGAATCATCTCCGCTTTCACCCTAAATACAGACGAAGCGGAGCAAATGTTGCACCGATTTCTCAAATGCTGTCATAAATTATACTGTTGCAAACAAATCAAATCAAATTGTTTTATTTAACTGATAAAATATGAGAACCGGGATCCCTCGGGGGAATGGTAAACGGATTCCGGATCCGGGGCAGTCTTAAGATTTTAAATTAAATTAATATACGTGTAACACAATGCCACAAAAAACATAGGATAATAGGGCATATGAGAAACAATGAGAGCAGACTGTTTTTTAAGAATGATGCGGCTTATGTTGTCGTCATTTTCGCGAGCGTAATATTCTTCATAGGACTTCTCGCGGCCCAGATATTCTCAAGTGTTACAGCTACCAGATATTTCATCGGCGCGGGCCTCATGCTGCTGTCGTTCATCATGAACATCGCATTGGGCAAGTTCGGTTACTACATAACTTTCGCATTAAACTTCGTGCAGTTCATGCTCTACACATATGAGTATATAAGACTCAAGAACGAGTCCGCCCCGATGCTGCTCGTCATGACGTTCATCATCATGGTCATCGACATGCTGCTGCAGTATTACATCATCAGGATCGCGAGCAAGATCCAGCACTTAGAAGACCAGAAGCGCGAAGAGCGCGGCAAGGTCATCCGTAAGGAATTGGAAGATGAGATGTTCTCGCGTACGAGTCTCATCGTTAACCACGAATCAATGGGCAGCCACCAGCGCCTCAGTGAAGCCATAGGCAAGAACCTTTCTTCCATGATCGATTCGCTGACAACGCTTCCGGGACGCGACATGATCACCGAGCGCGCGGACAAACTCATCAGAGAAGACATCTCCAACATGCAGGAACACGAGATCCCTGATTCGGTCTGCCGTCCGTTCTCTGTCATCTATCTCGCACTCGACCACTACGACGATATCACGAGAGCCATCGGTCACAAGTCGATGGACCTCTTCATCCAGAATATGGCTCACCGTCTCCGTGAAGCAGCTGACCCTACGGACATGGTCGCAAGGATCGATGACGCTGACTTCGTTATCCTGTACAAGCGCAGTCTTAATCACGAAGCTGCAGTCAAGTATGCCGATAAACTCGTCAAGGAAGCTTCGAGAGCATTCGCGGCAGGTCTTGATTCAATGAACGCTTCATTCTATTACGGCTTCGCGCACTATCCTGATGATTCCCGTCACGGCGGAGAACTTATCGCGATCGCGGAAGAGCGCATGAGCAAAGCGGTTGCTGCCGCATCAGGAGTACCGGTTAAAGCAGAAGCAGGTAATATTCCCGGCGAAGAACTCTTCAAGAGAAAGACCAAGGATGAGATCGCAGCGATTTTCGAACGCGCGATATCAGACGGAAGCCTGTACATGACTTATCAACCGTGCTTTACGTACGACCGCAGACTCGTTGGATTCGAAGCATTCTTAAGGTTCGAGCATGAAGGCCAGATCATCCCGCCGCAGGTATTCCTCTCAGCTGCCGAGAACGCAGGTTACATGAGAAGGATCGGCGGCTTCTCGATGGAGAAATCTCTGGGGACTCTTACGCAGATCAACAAGATAGATCCGAAGCTTACGATGAACATCAATCTCTCGAACCACCAGCTCAGGGAGCCTGACTTTATCCAGTCTTTGTCCAACATCGTGTCATCGACCGACTGCAACGTCGAGAACCTCATCCTTGACCTTCAGGAAGAGAGCCTTATCACTTCGCTTGCAGATATCAGGATGACGATTGAAGAGCTCGCTGCAACAGGCATCAAGATGGCCCTCGATAACTTCGGCAGAGGCTACTCCTCGTTCAATGCGATCCCGCTCCTGCCTGTATCCGTATTAAAGCTCGACGCCAACTTCACCTCCGGCCTCGCAACCGACGCGACGGTCAGGATCCTGACACGTTCGGCCATCACGCTGATGCACGACATCGACATCTCCGTAACCGCAACGGGCGTAGGTCAGGAAGAACAGTTCGAGATCCTGGCAAGCAGCGGATGCGACAAGTTCCAGGGTCTGTTCTTAGGCCCTGCCATCAGACGTGAAGAGATCGAAGACTTCATCAGGAAGGCCGGCAGCTAACCGCCTCTCCCACTCTGTTATTTCTTATATGCTATAATCTCCCTATTGAATAAGGAGCTCGAAAACCATGTCCGAATCGATCGTTTCTATTGAAAACGTCTCATTAAAATACAAGAAGACCGTCCTGACCGACGTTACCATCAACGCTTGCCAGGGCGAAGTCATCGGTCTTTTAGGTCTCAACGGTTCAGGTAAATCAACACTCCTGTCCGCGATATCGGGCCTTCGCAAGCCCGCTTCCGGCACCATCAAGGTGAGCGGCAAAGCAGGTTTTGTAACCCAGGAGAACGCCCTCATCGATGAGCTTACCGCGATGGATAATCTCAAGATGTGGACCCCCATGTCCAAGCAGGACATCATGAAGGAATTAACGGAAACCGAGCTCTCCATCCTCAAAGTCTCTGACTTCATCAACCTCAAGGTCAAGCGCATGTCCGGCGGCATGAAGAAGCGCCTTGCAATAGCTTCGGTGCTCTTATCCAAGCCTGACATCCTTCTCATGGACGAGCCTCTCGCGGCACTCGACATCCCTGCGAAGAACGACATCATCAAGTTCATAGATTCATTCAAGACCAAGGGCGGAACGGTATTCATCGCGAGCCACAGCGAAGAACTCTTCAAGCACTGCTCGAAGGTATATCTGCTGAAGGACGGCAGATCTTCCCTGCTCCCTGAAGGCATCTCGCCCGCGGAGGCACTTAATGATTAAGGCATACTGCAAAAGAGTATTGCTTTTCCTCCCGTTTGTACTGTGCTATTTCTTAGCGCTCGGCATTGCCATGCTGGCGCTTGTCATGTATGCTTCGGAATTCCTTTTCGAGAGCAAGGACGACAGCATCGTATCGGTCGCATGCTACGTGCCTGACGACAACGCATATACCCAGTTGGGAATCGGCCTCGTCCAGCAGATGGACAGCGTCAAGCACACAGTAGACATCGACATCGTAAATTCCGAGGAGAAGGTCTGGCGCAGGGTCGAGGACGGCGATGCGATTGCCGGAATCATCGTGCCCGAAGGCTTCATCGAATTGATGGGAACGCCCGATGCGGTTCAGGTCCAGATCGTTTACCGCGACGCAGACACCTACGAAGAACACATCGTCAACGACCTGGTCTATGCCATGAGCGACATGCTCGGCACGACGCAGTGCTCGATCATATCCGCCCAGGAACTTGCTGACCAGCTCGGCATGGATGCAGGCGAATCATACACGATCGGACGCTCGGTCAACGACGTATGTCTCGAATACGTGCTTGGCCGCAAGTCCCTGTTCCGCGAGGTCGACTTGGACGACCTGGTCGCCAAGTACGCAGTCAAAGAGAGGCTCACCTCGTCTTACACTCTCTACATCTTAATGATGTCGATATTCGTCATCTCGTTCTTCTTCAAGGGCAACAACCCGATCTTCAGAGCGAGGGCAAAACTCTCCGGAATCGGAACGTGGAAGTTATTCCTGCTCGAAGCGCTGTGCGCGGCCGCCATGATCTACATGCTGTATCTTCTGATCTTCGTCGCGATCTTCATAGTCTTCCACACGGTCAAGCTCTTATCGCTCATCACCGTCATTCCGGTCATCCTGGTAATCGCGCTCACCGGAACCGCGCTCTGCTATCTGGTAAAGAGCCCGGCTGCCGTATCCTATATCACGTTCGGCGCAGGCACAGCCCTGATGTATCTGGCGGGCGGTCTGATCCCCTTAGACTACATGCCCAAGTTCTTCCAGACGGCCGCTGACTTCAATCCGCTTCACTATCTGAACGTATTCTTTATGAGGGCCATGTTCTTATGAAACTATTCTTAAACAGATTACAGGTCCTCAGCAAAAGGAGTCTCATAAATCCCGCCATGTACGTTATGGCAGCGGTCATCATCATAATGGCCCTGCTCGTCATCTTCGTGCCCGAGAAAGAGACTTCTGTTTATATCCCCGTCGCCATCCTGAATGAAGACAGCTCCGATGTGACGGAAGATATCGTAGACGAACTCTGTTCGATGAATTCTGTTTTCGCGTTCTACGAAGTGGATGACGAGGACGAGCTCTACTCGGACATCGCATCGGGCAAAGCAAACACCGCTTACATATTCCCGAAGGGATTTTCCGAGAACCTCACGGCAAACGGCACGAAGTACGATATCAGACAGGTATCGACTCCGGCTTCGAGCTTCAAGTTTCTCTCGCGCGAAGAAGTCTTCAAGAGCTTCTACGCTTACAGCACGCGCCAGATAATCTCCGACGTTTTCGCAGAGCACGGATACGAACTTGCGACTGACGATCCCGCGCTCATGGAGCTTTTCAACAAGTATATCGAGGAAGATTCACTCTTCGCATTATCGAACGTCGAAGGCACGGTCTATAACGAGATCACGCGCTCTGAAGCAATCCCGATCCCGCTCTATAAGTTCGCAGGATTCTTCATCTTCACTGCCGCACTTCTCGGCGCACTCGCATTCTTAAACGACCAGGACAACAGGATCTACCTGCGCTTCAAGCTCATCGAGAGGATCTATTTAGGCCTGATTCAGGTAGCGGTCTTCACGTTCCCTGCAGCCTTCATCTCGATCGTGTGCTTCCTCGTATCGCGGACGGAATTCAGCTGGCTGCACGTGATCTTATACACGCTGGCCGTAACGCTCCTCGCGTTCATCGTCGGCACGGTCATCACGCTGATCCCGGTCCGAACCAACCGCTCGAAGATCTTCTCGGCAATCCTGCCGGTCTACCTCATTCTGTCGTTCATCTTCAGCGGCGTCCTCATCGACCTCACCAACTTCGGCACGGCACTGAAGACATTATCTAACATCTTCCCGCCGTCATTGTTCTAAATCTTAAAAAGAGCTTCCTTTTTTATCATCCGAAAATTATTTCCAGATCGGAGCCTATCGCTTCCAGCTCGCCGCTCCCTTCGAAGATCGATTCCGCGACTGCCTGCGCGCCCTCGACCGTTTCCTTCAGCTTTCTGACCAACGCATCTGCAAAACATCCGGCGGCCTCACTGTTCGCTGCAATGTGTATCGGGTTTTCTTTTGCATTAAAGCTTTTTACGAAGTTGTCTATTTCTTCCGCATCCCTGTTGACCGCAAACGCCGCGATGACAAACATGTTCTGACTGTTTATCTCTATCGAGAAAGCGACATCGCCCGCTACCTCTCCTTCCAGGTCTTCGAAAGGATCCATCCCGTAGAACATCTCGTCTACAAGACCCGACAATTCCCTGTTGTCAAATGCGCACTCCAGGAACTCCGCAACGTCGATGTGAAGCCTCAAATATCCCTCTTTGTCAGACTTATAGAATTCTTCTTCAGACAGGTCTTTGGTGTCGATCCCATATTCATCAAGCTTGTCTTCAATGAAGTCCATGACCTTGTCCTTATAATCGTCCTTAAGTGACATCTGGAACGCAATGGCGCCGTCTATCTCCGCTTCGCTGTAAGAATCAAAACCGTTGGTATAAGAGGCTCCTTCGAGCTCATTCGCGCCGCTGCACCTGGCTGCAAATGCGAATGATCCTATGTCCTTTGTATCGATCACTTCATCCAGGTCAAACTCGTCAAGATAGTCTTCGATGTCATCTGCTTTGCTTCGGACATACCTGCTGTCGCCTTCAATGTAGAAACCTTCTTCGAGGGTATCAGTGTCTTCCGTGATCTTGTCCGTCTCTATATCTTTGGGGTCGATCTCAGTCAGGCCCATCTCTTTGCATGCGTCAACGAACTCCTCAGTGGTTATCCTGGTGGTGCGTCTATCTTCCTCTTCTGCTGCTGTGTCAGGACCGGCGTTCTTATTGCAGCCTGCAAGAACGCTTAAGCCAAGCGTGCCTGCGAGAATAAATGCCGCCACTCTTTTACTTTTCATGATCAGCCTCCGGTAGAAGTTATCTGGATTCTACCACCTTTGGAGAGGGGATTAAATCGCGGCGGGAAGTTTTCGGGCGCTTGGAAAAAGTGGTCTTGTATTATTCCGCGGTTTTTTTGGCGAAATAATATAAGAAAGCGCGAAAACTTATATTTTTACGAAGTTTTTCTAAGCAAATAATATAAAACGCGCCCGCCCCAAGTCCAAACAAAAACCCGCCCCGGACAGCCGGAGCGGGCGTATGGTTCAATCTGATTCAGCGATATCAGCCGCTGTAGCTTGATGAATACATCTCTGCCATGTAGATGTAGTAGAAGAGGTCGCCTGTGTTGTCGCTTATGTTGTCAACGAGTTCTTCGCAAACCTTCTCATTTACGGGAAGTGATGCAGGGTTAGATGCAGCACCGAAAGCCTTAGCGAAGGAGCTGAGATTCTCGCCCTTTGTGTTGATGGAAAGACCTGCTATGACGAAGACCTGGTTGCCGCTGATCTCGATGGAGACTGCAGCGTCACCTGAGAGTGCAGCTACTGCATCTTCAAAATCGCCAGAATCAATATCATACTCGTCAAACATGTCCATGAGGTCTTCGTTCTCGAGAAGGAGTGCACCGAACTTAGCGAGATCGATGTGGAATCTGAAGTAACCTTCGTTCTTGGATGAGAGGTACTCCTTGGATGTGAGATCCTTAGTGCTGATGTCAACATAGTCAAGCATGTCAGCAACATAATCCATGAAGTCTTCTGCGAGCTTGTCGTCCTTAAGTGTCATCTGAAGAGCGAAAGCGCCGTCAACTTCGAGATCCTCGATGTCATCAAGACCTTCAAGGTCTTCGAATCCGTCAAGGCCTGAGGCCTTAGCTGCGAATGCGAATGATTCTATGTCTTCAGCCTCGAAAACATCACTAAGACCGATGCTCTCAAGAGCTCCATTCAGGTCATCTTCGTTATCTTCGATGTAATCCTCGTCAATTACAGCAAAGATTCCGTCTTCGAGATCGTCCATTTCCGGACCATCACCATCAGGTTCGAATTCTTCAAGATCTAACTTCTCGCATACTGACTGGAACTTCTCTGTTGTAATCTTTGTTGTCTTGCTGCAGCCTGCGAAAATGCCTGCAAGCATAGCAACAGAAATAACGCATGCTATAGCCTTAATTCTTTTCATAATAATTACCCTCCTTTTGGGACTAACAGAATAATACCACAAATCACGGAATTTTGACTTATTGGCGGAAAATGAAATATCCAATGTTTGCGGGCTCTCTTACCCCGTGTTTATAAGAAAATGCACTAAAACCGGACGATGCTCCCGCCTTTTTGGTCATAAGTCAGACTTCTGCCTAAATAGTCTCTGAAGTCAGTTTGTGATTAAGAATAAACAAAATAAAAGTCCCGTGTTAAGATTGTTCAGAACAGTTTTATTTTGAGGGGGTTCTTTTATGCGCGAGAAATGGTCGTCCAGATCCGCTTTTATCCTTGCATCGATCGGTTCAGCCGTAGGACTCGGCAACGCCTGGAGATTCCCGGGCCTTGCAGCCAAGTACGGCGGCGGTGCGTTCCTTTTCGTTTACCTTGTAGCGATGCTCATCATCGGCATCCCGCTTCTCATGATGGAGATCTCTGTCGCAAGATACACCAGACAGGGCGCTCCGGGCTCAATGCGTGCCATGAACAGGAAGATGGAGGGCATCGGCTGGCTTGCGGTATCGAACGGTATCGGCATCTCGATCTATTATGCAGCGGTTTTCGCATGGGTCATATTAATGTTCGTCTTAAGCTTCAAGTTCGCCGGCATGACAGGCAACACGGAAGCAGCCAGCAATCTCTGGGCCGAGACCATCAGGACCACCGGCACTACATCCGGATTCGACACTATCTCCTGGCCCGTTATCGGCTGCCTCATCGCAGCATGGGCTCTCTGTTATTTATGCATCCGTAACGGCACGACTTCCGTCGGCAAGGTCGTTAAGTTCACGGTATCACTCCCCGTCATCTGCCTTATCATCATGGCAGTCAGAGGCATGATGCTGCCCGGCGCATTCAGCGGTCTGGCAAAGCTCTTCATCCCCGACTGGTCTGCACTCGGCAACTCCAATCTCTGGGTCGATGCGATCGGTCAGGTGTTCTATTCACTCTCGACTTCAATGGCTATCATGTTCGCATACGGTTCGTTCCTCAATAAGGATTCGAACATCGTTGTCGACACGACCATCATTGCTTTCTCCGACATGTTCGTAAGCGTCCTCGCCGGAATCGTTATGTTCACCACGATGGCAGGCGTAGGAATGCTCGATAACATGTCCGCATCCGGTATTGCTACAGCCTTCATCATCTATCCTCAGGCAATCGTAAAGATCTCAGACAGCGGCGTCTTCAACATGATCTTTGCGTTCATCTTCTACTTCTGCCTGATCACTCTCGCGATCGACTCACTGTTCTCGATCATCGAAGGCATCTCAACTGCCATATCCGATAAGTTCAAGCTCGACAAGAAAAAGACAACTCTCATTATCTGCCAAATCGAAGGCATCATCAGCCTTATCTACGTAACGGGTGCAGGCCTTGCAGTCCTTGATATCGTTGACTACTTCATCAACAGCTACACACTCATCATCACAGGCATCTGCGAGATGATCGTTGCCGGCTGGTTCTTCAAGACGACCAAGATCTTAGACGAGCTCAACCGCAACACCAAAACATTCAAGATGCCCAAGTGGTGGTTCATCCCGTCGATCAAGGTCATCTCCCCTGTTGTCCTTGCAGGTCTGTTCATCTGGAACCTCGTGAACCTCATCAAGTCCGGCGGCATCTACGGCGCAGCTGACGGCTACTCGCTCGCAGCCAACATCATCTTCGGCTGGTGCCTCATCGCCCTGATCCTCTTCTCCGGCCTCATCATCAAGATAATCGTCAAGGTCAAGTCCTCCAAGGGCTACAAGGAAGACGAAAGAACCTGGGAAGACTTCAAGGAACAGTAATCAGTCTCTAGTTGAATCTCACAGGTCGCCTCGCATTCGCGGGGCGATTTTTTATTGGATGGGAGCGTTATCCTAAATGCCTTGTTTTTCTGGAAAAATGATAAAAATACTGCGGTGTTTTATCATTTTCGAGCACAAATTCCGCAGATAATGATAACTTCTCGCTTTTCTTTATCATTTTCTCGAAAATAATCGCGAATAATGATAAATAATCGCATTTTCTTATCATTTCACCCTTAAAATTCGCAATTAATGATAACGCCTCCCTAGTGCCCGAAAACCACCACCCGCCATCCCCCGCCCCCCAACACTTTGATTTTCAAAATATGTTGTATAATAGGCATAGGTAAAAAATCTTTTAGGGGATTTAGGCGGGATGAATATAACGATCGTGTGCGATGTTCTGGGGGAACCGAACAACGGTACCAGCGTCGCCGCATATAATCTGATAAATCATTTGAAGTCACAGGGACATAACGTCACTGTTGTCTGCTGCGACGAAGACAAACAGGGCGAGAACGGCTTTTCCATCGTTCCCACGATCAGTCTGGGACCCATAATCAATGCGGCTCTGGCAAGGAACGAAGTGGTTCCCGCGAAGGCAGACAGGGCTATCCTCGAAGAAGCGATCAGGGGCGCTGACGTAGTGCATCTGCTGATGCCTTTCCCGCTGTCGTGGAAGGCGGTCAAGATCTGTGAGGAGTACGGCGTGCCGATGACGGCAAGCTTCCATGTCCAGGCGGAGAATTTCACGTGCCACATCGGCATGATGAAGTCAAATCTTGCGACCAAGGAAGTCTACAAGTATTTCTACAGGAAGGTCTACGACCACTGCACGCTCACGCATTATCCGACTGAATTCATCAAGGAGGATTTTGAGAGCAATATCAGGAAGAAGGTTCCGTCGAGAGTAATATCGAACGGTGTCAGCGAGTCTTTTTTCGAGCCCGCGACAGAAGAAGCGGTCAACAGGCAGAAGGCTAAGAACAAGGATAAGTTCACGATCGTGGTCGTCGGCAGGTATTCGTCCGAGAAGGCGCAGCAGGTCCTGATCAAGGCGATCGCGAAGTCGAAGTATAAGGATAAGATCCACCTGATCCTCGCGGGCGAAGGCCCGAAGAGGCACACTTATAAGAGGCTCGCGAAGAAGTACGGCGTCGACTGCGAGATGAGATTCATTGAGCACGAGGAGCTAAAAGAAGTACTCAATGCCGCTGATCTATATGTTCATACGGCGTATGTCGAGCTCGAATCGATCGCTTGTCTCGAAGCGATAGTGACGGGTCTGGTGCCCATTATATGCAATTCGAAAAGAAGTGCGGCGAGGTTTTTCGCGCAGGACGACAGGTGCCTTTACCGCAAGTGGGATTCTGATGATCTGAAGAACAAGATCGAGTATTTCATGGACAATCCGGACGAGCTTGAGGTCTGCAGGAAGAAGTATAAGAAGCAGGCGAACGTGTCGAGGCTCGGCGACTGCATGAACAAGATGGAACAGATGCTGCAGGACGCGGCGGCAATGCGCGGGAAAGAGGCCTGATTCCCATGAAGGAGAAGACTTACTATTACTCAGACCCTGTTAATGACGATTTCGCCGGCACGGACATCAAGGCTGTCGAGATGCCTGATGATTTTGAGTATTTTTCTGACAACCCGATAAGAAAAGGGGCATCTTTCGTGCTCTACAATGCGGTGGCTGCACCGGTGGTACTGCTGCTCCAGGAAGCAGTTTACGGCGAGAAGGTTATAGGAAGAGAGAAGCTTAGAGGTTACCGCAAGGACGGTTTCTATCTCTACGGCAATCACACGAGGACGATGGGCGACGCATACTGCCCCGCTCTTCTCGCGTGGCCCAAAAAGGCTTATGTCGTTGCCGGTGCGGACGCTTTCTCGATCAAGGGAATAAGATGGATCGTCCAGGATTTAGGCGGGATCTGCATGCCTTACGGCACGAAGGGCTTTAAGAGCTATTCGCAGGCAATGCGCCGTCATTCCGAGCTTTGTCACATTGTTACACTCTATCCGGAGGCTCATATCTGGCCCCAGTACACGAGGATCCGCCCGTTCAAGCCGGCGGCCTTCCACTACCCTGCCGAATCGGGCAAGCCCGTGTTCACATTCACGACGACCTGGCAGAAGCGTAAGATGCTTCCGGGCGCAAGAACGGTCGTCTATGTCGACGGACCTTTCCTGCCGGACATGGATCTGCCGATGGATGAGCGCAAAAAGTCATTGAGGGACCAGGCCCACGATGCCATGACAAGGCGCGCCAGAAATTCCAATTACGAGAAGATCCACTATGTCTATAAGCCAAAGGCCGAGAATGAGAAAAAGACCGCATAGTGGAAGACTGGAAGAAGTCTGCATTAGAGAAGATGAGAAGAAGTCCGCATAAGGAGAGCCCTGTGGAGAAGAAAAAGATCTTCAGTCCGGCAATGCTGATGCTGATATTTACTGTCGCAGGCGTGATCGGCTTTATCTACGAAGAGATCTGCGTCTACATCAACGACGGCGTTTTTGCCAAGCGCGGCACGACGTTCGGACCCTGGATCCCGATCTATGGATTCGGCGCGCTTCTCATATTCTTCCTGACCATCAGTTTCCGCAGAAAGCCGTTGCTCGTGTTCATAATAAGCTCTGTCTCCTGCGGTCTTTTAGAGCTTATCACCGGTTTTGTCCTCGACAAGTTCTTCCACTTAAGGCTCTGGGACTATTCGCTCGTCATGCTCAACTGGGGGAACCTGAACGGTTACATCTGTGTGAGATCGGTCCTTACGTGGGGCATCTTCGCACTTCTCCTGATCTACGCCATACTGCCGCTAATAGAGAAGTTCAAAAAGAAACTTCCAAAGGTGTTCAACATAGTATCGATCGCCTTGTTCTCGCTTTTCGCGCTCGACATAGTACTGAGCCTTACGATAAAATAAGCGGAAATTTCCCGGGGGGAGGATTAAAGTTGACCAAAGAACCGTTCAAACCAAAGATCCCGATGCTGATGCTCGTGTTCGCATTTGGCGGCATCTTCGGCTTCATCTACGAAGAGATCTTCTACCGTTTTGACCTTGGCGAATGGGTCAAGCGCGGCACGACGTTCGGTCCGTGGATCCCGATCTACGGCTTCGGCGCGCTGATGATCCTGGGCCTCACATATAAGGTCCGCAAGAATCCTTTCCTGGTATTTCTCATCGCCACCATGGTATCCGGCGTACTCGAACTCGGCACGGGCTACGTGGTGCTCAAAGTCTTCAATACCAGGCTCTGGGACTACAATAACGAGATCTGGAACTGGGGCAACATCGGCGGCTTCGTGTGCGCGAGATCGGTCCTCTTCTTCGGCGTGTCGGGCATCTTCCTGCAGTTTCTCGTTATGCCTTTTTTCCGCAGGCTCGAAAAAAAGATGCCCCGCAAAGCGTGGCTTAGTCTGTGCTTCATCCCGGCAGGTCTGTTCATCGCGGATATCGCCATCAGCCTGGCCTTAAGAGCAGCGGGGATCGTAAAGTAACACGCCGCTGACTTCTCCAATGATAATTGGGTCAAACAGAAAAAATCTTGTACTTGTATCAAAGAAATTTATTAATTAAAATTATTTTACAAGCAGTTAATGGATGATACATATCGTTTTGTTAGTATGCTTATATCCAACTTGAGTTTTTGTCTTACAACGCTGCCGGCGTTTTCTTATAAACAAGGAGTTCCGTTATGGTTGCTCGCAAAAACTTAAATAATGATCTTAAAGCTGCATTGCTCGTCCTTATTTGTCTGGCAATTAATGTTTTATGCAGCAAGATCGCCAGCTGGATGGGCATCCCCTTCTATCTTGACTGCATCGGAACTATCGCCGCCGCTATTGTCGGAGGGTTCCTCCCGGGAGTTCTCGTCGCTTTCTTCACTAACGTTATCAACAGCATTGAGATCGCCAATCTGTCTTCTTCCTACAGTATCTTCAATTCGAACATCTACTACGGCGTCGTAAATGTCCTGATCGCCATCTGCGCTGCGGGATTTGCCCAGCGAGGAACTTTGAGAAAGCTCTCGTGGAAGTTCATCATACCCATCCTTTACTTCACGGTCATAGGCGGAGGCATCGGCTCGCTCATCTCATGGGGTCTTTACGGCAACACATTGGGTGAGGAAGTTGCTTCTTCGCTCGCAAACAGGATCTATGACAACGTTGTAAGCAATGCGTTCTTCGCCCAGCTCTATGCAGGCATGATCGTTGATTTCCCTGATAAGATCATCAGCACGATCGTTGCATTCCTGATCTACATTGGTTATCCCAAAGAGATCAGGCCGAGGCGCAATGAGCTGGATGTTTCCGTAGTAGGCAGGAAGGGATTGTCTCTGAGCGGCAAGATCTCACTGTCGGTAACGCTCATTTTTACGGCTGCGGCAGCCGTTGTATCCTTCGTAAGTTTCAGCCAGTTCAAAGAAGTCATGATCGAGCAGGAGACGATCTACGCGCAGGACGTCGCATCCTTTGCAGCGACACTCGTGGATGCCAACCACGTAAATGACTATCTGTTCTACAAAGACAGCTTCGAAGGCTATTACATGACCAAGAAGTATCTGGGTCACGTTTATAACAGTTCCGACAAGATCCAGTATCTGTATGTATATCAGATGCAGCCTGACGGATGCCATGTCGTATTTGATATAGATACACCTGACGTGCCCGGATCAGAGACGGGTGAAGTCCTGCCGTTTGAAGAAGGTTTCGACGGCAAGATCGACGACCTCCTCGCCGGCAATCCGATCGATCCGATCATCACAGACGACTCTTTCGGCTGGCTCTTATCAGCTTATGTTCCTATCTACGACGACAACGGCAAGTGCCAGGCATATGTATGCGTAGACGTCTCGATGCCTAACATCGCCGAAGTCGAGCTCGAATTCACGTTCAAGATAACGTCGCTCCTGCTGGGCTTCTTCCTTACGGTCCTTACGATCTGCGTTTATCTTGCAAAGCGGTTTATCGTTAACCCTGTCAACAAGCTCGCGAAGATCACATATGACTTTGCATATACCAACAACGAGGCGCGCGAAGAGACCCTGGCGAGCATCAAGGAGCTCGAGATCAAGACGGGCGATGAGATCGAGAGTCTTTATCAGGCGCTCGCGAAAACGACCCGCGACACAGTCGATTACATCAGCGAATCCCAGAGGAAGAACGAAGCCATCGCTACATTCCAGAGTGGCATGATCAACGTCATGGCAGACCTCGTTGAGAGCCGTGACAAGTCAACGGGAACACACATCAAGAACACGGCGGCTTACGTGGAGATCATATGCGACCAGCTGATCGAAGAAGGTCTTTATCCTGACGTGGTCAATGAGGCTTACAAGAACAACGTTGTGGCATCTGCGCCAATGCATGATATCGGTAAGATCAAGGTCTCTGACACGATCCTTAACAAGCCCGGCAAGTTCACTGACGAAGAATATGAGATCATGAAGACGCACGCCGAGGAAGGCGCGAAGATCATCGCTTCGGTCAAGAGATCAGTCGAGCACAAAGAGCTGAATGAGAACTATCTCGGCGAGGCCGAGAACATGGCTCACTACCACCATGAAAAGTGGAACGGCCAGGGTTATCCGTGCGGTCTTAAGGGCGAGGAGATCCCGCTGTCGGCGAGGATCATGGCCGTGGCCGATGTTTTCGACGCCCTGGTATCAAAGCGTGTATATAAGCCGGGCATGCCTTTCGAACAGGCTATCGGCATTATCAAAAAGGACTCCGGTTCACACTTCGACCCTGTCGTCGCTGAAGCATTCCTGCATGCTGAGGATAAGGTAAGAAAAGTCACCGAAGCGATCCACTGATCCTCCTGATCCTAAACCGCAAGAACTTTAATATCCACTGTCAAAAATATATGACGGCTCCGCTCCAATGTGCTATTCTTTGCATGGACGGCATTTCCAACGTGCTGTCTATGGGGAGAAAGGAGTTGGATATGAATAATTTACTACGCAAGACGGTAACGACCGTGCTTGCGCTGTCGATGTTGCTTTCGATAGGCGCATGCACAAAGAGAAAAACAGCCAGCCACGGCGGCAGGCTGATCGAAGAAGACTCACCATGGTTCAACGACAAAACGATCGAAGTTGACAGCGGTGCCGACAAAGACAGGAAGACGGATTACATCTATTCCATGCTTTGCGGTATCGATGACAAGTACATGGTCGTCTACACACAGGGAAACTATGAGACGCCCAAAGACTTCGACTGGGAGACACAGTCTTACAGCGAGCTCATGATCGCCAATATCTCATTGATCGACAAAGCAACGGGCGAAGTCGCAAAGGTCATCAACGCGATGGATTACATCGGTGAGGAAGACTATCCCGACAGCGTTATTTACAACGACGGCATCATCACTCTCACGATCAGCGGCTGGGATCCTAATACCTACGAGTCGATCTACAAAGAGTGCGACATCGATCCCGAGACCGGAGACGTCCTCGATACCAGAGCCAAGGACCAGAACGACCAGGTCACCGGCATCTACAAGTGCGGAGACTACGTTATCAAGGTTTCAGCTCACTGGACCGAGGATCAGCCCGATCTGTATCTCAATCTGATAAGTCCGGACGGAAACGAGAATAAGATCAAGGTCGACACAGGCAAGGACTATGCCTACAGCATCGATAATGTTATCCCTTTAGATGAGACTACAGCGCTTGTCCCCGTAAGCATATCATCAGGATATACATTCTTCGAACTGAATCTTACAACAGGCGAACTTACCAAGGCAGAGTCCGGTAAATACGACTGGATCGACACGGTCAGCGTTTACACACTGTTTGTCGGCTCAGACGGAAACGTCTATTCCACCAAGCCTTCCGGCATCTGCAAGCTGGACTTCGAGAATAAGACCATTGAAGAAGTCTTCAATTTCAGCTGGTGTTCCGTAAGCAGAAACACTCTCGTCAATCTCAGGATCGCCGACATCTCGGAAGACACATTCATCCTCTACGGAGAGATCTATCCGAACACCCCTTATACACAGTTCAGCGACTGGAACAACACCAAGTTCGTGATCAGCACATTTACAAAAGCAGACACGAATCCTCACGCAGGCAAGAGAGTTTTGGAGCTTTACACTGCCTATGGGTATACCGACGACGTCATGAGCGAAGCGATCGCAACGTATAACGATACGAACGACAAGTACTTCATCGAGGTCACAGACCGCTACACTTCAGGCACCAATTACGACTACAGCAGCATGAGCAGCGACGATGAGGTCACTCAGGCCGATAACGAATACTACGCTGACATGACCAATCAGCTCGCCATGGACATCATGAACGGCGACGGTCCTGACATGTTCCTTGACGTAAGCCACTTGGACCAGCTCAACAACGGCGACTATCTTACTGACCTGTCACCTTACATCGGCAATCTCGATTCTAATAAGTACTTCACCAACATCGTTGACCTCGCCAGAGTTGACGGCAAGCTCTACAATTTCCCCGTCTGCTTCGGCATCAACGGAATCCACACGGACGGCTCTTATGCCGGTTCAACGGGCGTCGGATTCACACCTGACGAGTATCTCGATTTTGTAAACGGGCCTCTCAACGGCACTGACGTTATCACCAACGGCCAGGCTTACTACTTCACTACTCTCTTCAACGCGATGAGAGGTGAGTTCTTCAAGAACGGCAAAGCAGACTTCTCCGGTCCCGAATTTGCAGCACTCGCAGAGTACGTTAAGGATAATGTTCCCGAGAGCGCGAAAACATGGGAAGAAGCTGACGAGGGCTACATCGTCTACAGTTCTGACATGTTCGAAGAACTCAAGACCGCCATGTATACGACAAGCTACGGCTTCTCTGATTATTTCATGGCGCTTGAGCAGCTCGAAGAAGGCAACTCCATCCTGGGCATCCCGACCGCAGACGGCCGCGGTCCCATGGCAGTTCCTTACACTTCGATCGCCGTATCCTCTTCCGCATATGACATCGACGCATGCGGCGACTTCGTAAAGCTCCTCATCACGGATGAGTACCAGAGCAAGTATGCCGAGCTGGGCAACTTCGTTCTGAACCGCGAAGCATTCAGGGAATCAGGCGAGAATGCAGTCGAATACTTCAACTCCATCAACATCTCATATCAGATGTTCGGCGGTTACTATCCGGACGGCGTCCCCTCCAACAGAGTCAAGTACACGACCGAGCACATCGATATCCTCGAGGAAACCATTCTCGGCTGCTCTTCAATGTGGGCAGAAGATGCCGAGATCAACAAGGTCCTTGTAGAAGAGATGCCTTCTTATTTCTCGGGCCAGAAGAGCCTTGATGAAGTCGTTGAGATCGTAGAGGACAGAGTCCAGAAGATACTTGATGAACGAGGATAATTTGTTTATCTGAAAAGCTTTTTATGGGGCTGTCTGCATTGATTGCAGGCGGTCCTTTTTTCGCGTTCCGGTCAGTATCTTTTGTTTCCTGTGATTCGGTGCAGCCGACTAAATCTGAATTCTTGATTTTTAGTCGGTATTATTCTTGCTCTAATGCCAGGCCTGATGCTCTTATGAACCGACTAAAAATGGAATATGAGAACTCCGTCGGTATTTGCATGACTTTATCAGTCCTATAACGCTGCATTCGTACCGACTGATTTATGTTTTCTTTGTTTTAGTCGGTATTTCAATGTCTTGATCAAACCTGTGAGACAGCATTCATGCCGACTGTTTTATGATTTTCGCAGTTTAGTCGGTAACAAAAGCCTCGCACACCTCGTAAAATGCAATTTCTTAAATATGTAGGCATCAATGCACTCGAAAAGCCTTATTGACTGGCATCATCATACCTACGAATTCGACATTTCCCGATTCTGTAGGTATTCTTCCTGCGAATAAAGTCTCAAATCAGTGTTGATCTTACCTACAAAAATGCGCTTTTAGATATTTGTAGGTATTCGCCCTCAAACAAAAAACACCACCTGTGATGTTATAATTGGTAATCGAGATAAGTTTTAAGGAGCGGGGCATATGGAAAAGATCGTATTGTGGCAGGAAGGCGAATATAACTACCCTCTGGCGTTCGGATTCGAGCCCAACATGAGGCCTTACCTGTTAGACGACGGCAAGACGCATCCCTGCATCATCGTCCTTCCCGGCGGCGGCTATGCAGTCGTTGTTCCGCCCGAAGGCGAGATCGTCGCCAAGGAATTCAATAAGCTCGGTTACAACTGTTTTGTCATGACATACACGACCAACCAGCTCATGCGTGAGCCAGTCATGGATCAGGCCATGAACGACCTAGCCAGAGCCATACGTTATGTCAGGAAGAACGCTGCTTCTTTCGCCGTCGATCCTGAGAAGGTCTATATCTGCGGGTTCTCCGCTGCAGGCCACGTGTGCGCTTCCGTATGCGATTACTGGGATGAATTAGAAGACGGCAATCCGGACTTCAGCGATATCTCATGCCGCCCCGATGCAGCGATCCTGTCTTACCCCGTAATCACTTCGGGCGAATATGCCCACAAGGATTCATTCAGGTTCCTTCTGGGCGAAGATATCTACGACCGCGAAGATAGCGAATCCGGGGAGCTTCTCAAACGCTATTCGCTCGAGAAGAACGTCAAGGAGACCAACCCGCCGTGCTTTATCTGGCAGACTGAGACTGACGATCTCGTTCCCGTTCAGAACAGCTATCTCTACGCTGCGGCACTGAAGGAAGCAGGCGTTAAGTACGAGCACGTCACGTTCCCGGCGGGCCCTCACGGACTCTCGGTCCCGAACGAAGACTGGTGCTCTTATAACTGCGGTGAGCCCTACACGCTGGAGCAGAGCTTTGCGCTCGCTGATGCGGTCAGGTCAGGCGCCATCGAAGTCCCCGAAGACGTTGCTCAGGGCCTTCTTAGCTTAAGCGGACCTCCGGAGGATCTTCCGAAGGCAGAACCGTTCCCTGAGGTCTGCGAATGGCCTAAAATGGCTGACGCGTTCTTAAGGAGCCTGTAAGTTCCCGAAAACAATAAAAACAAATAGGAGCATCTCATGATCGAATACAAAATCACAACAGCAGACGATATCGAGATCCTGATGGCAAGCCGCCTCGTAATGCTCAGGGAAGTAAACCATCTGCCCTCCGACTGCGAGTTCTCGGAAGAGCTGATCAGGGCATCTAGAGATTATTTCTTAAACGGCGACCAGACGACCGTTCTGGCGCTCGAAGACGGCGACGTCGTCGGCTGCGCATCGATAAGCTACATGACGATAATGCCGACTTTCTCGCACGTGACAGGCAAGCGCAGCCACCTCATGAACGTGTACACCGCGCCGGAACGAAGGGGCAAAGGCATCGCCTATAAAATGGTATCCATGCTCATCGAAGACGCATGGAACAGAGGTGCCACCGAGATCAGCCTCGATGCCACCGAGATGGGACGTCCGCTTTACGCCAAACTGGGCTTCAAAGAATCGACCGAATGCATGGTCCTTACAAAGGAGTAACACATGATCTTACGCGCATATACCCGTGAAGACTCGCCCGTTATCGCCGGCTGGGTCAGGACCGAAGAAGAGCTCTACAGGTGGTCAGCTGACAGATACGGCTTCTTCCCCCTGCTTCCCTACAGCATTGACGAGAACTACATTCCGCAGCTTCAGACCGGCCGCTTCATCCCCCTTACCGGCGTCGATGAGGACGGCAGGCCCGTCGGCCATCTCATAATCAGATACCCCAATGAGAACGATGATTCGTCCGTCAGATTCGGCTTTGTCATCGTCGACCCCGAGATCCGCGGCAAAGGCTACGGCCGCGAGCTCCTGCGCCTTGCGATCGAGTTTGTCAGGAACAATCTCACCGCCACCAGGATAGACTTGGGCGTCTTCGTCAATAACCCCAAAGCCAGGCGCTGCTACGATTCCGTTGGGTTCACTGAATACGGCTCGCACGTGATCGACACGCCCTTCGGCCAGTGGGACTGCATTGATATGGAATTGTACCTTTGAGGTTTTCGCGTGCCCGAAAACCCCGAGACTCAATGGTTGACTATAAAAAATAAACTGTAATTCCGGATTCACTGTCTGGTAAGCCGCGTTATGTAGTCGGTATTCCGGCTCCTGTATTGCTTGGGCGTCAGGCCGCAGTCTTTCTTTAAGACGTTCGTGAAGTAGCTCTGGCTCGGGAAAGCGAGCGATGCGGAGATCTCGGCGATCGAGTAGTCTGACGAGGCGAGCATCGACTTGGCGGTCTCGAGCTTTTTGTTCAGGATGTATTCGCTTACGGAGCTGCCTGTCTCTTTTTTGAAGAGGCGCGAAAAGTAAGGCGATGAGAGATTCGTCACTGATGCCAGTGTCTCCAATGTAATGCGCGTGTGAAGGTGCTCGTAGATGTAATTGATCGCCGTGCTGACGGCCTTGGACGTGATGGCGCTGCGCTGGAGCGAGGACATCTGCTTCGTGTAGTGAAGGCACATCTCATTGTGGATGTCTGATATCTCTTCTGGCGTCCGGGCTTCATCGGCCATGCGGATGTAGTAGTCGCTCAGAGAATAAGATTCAGCCTGCGAGAGGCCGCCCGAGATGCAGAAGCGCGCGACCAGTGCGATCGTAATCGTCAGGTGATATTTGAGGTTCTGGAGCGGGTCATCCGAGAGGATGCCGAGTCCTTTCTTCTCGTGGAAAGGTTCATTAAGAAGCGTCCTGATCTTACGCAGGTTGCCCGAGCGGATCGTCTCGTAGAAGTCCATCTCAGGCGCCAGGGGCGCGCGGAAGAAACCGTATTCGCGGTGAAGGAATTCCTGGTAGGAGATTTTCTTGCGGGCAGCGGGCATGAGGTGCCTCCGTTGATGGAAATCAAATATGCGTGAGAAATAAGGTTTTCGAACACTATTATAGCATGAAAACATAAAATTAAGATATGAAAAAGCAATAATGGGCGGCGGGTAATTTGTTATTTTGAGGGCAACAAGGTTTTTAGCAAACTACTTCAGGAGGTAACTATGAAGAGCACGAAGATAATCAGTTCCATTCTGGCGCTCTCGATGCTGCTCCCGCTTGCAGCGTGTGCTGAGCAGAAGGCCGAGAAGACCGAGACGCCCGCGATCGAAGGCTACAACCTTCTCTGGAGCGATGAGTTCGACGGCAGCGGCGAGATCGATCAGACCAAGTGGAACTACGAACCCCATGAACCCGGCTGGACAAACAACGAGCTGCAGGAGTACACGACTTCTACAGACAATGTTTTCGTAAAGGACGGACATCTCGTACTCAAGGCTTTAAAGACCGAAGAGAACGGCGTCACACACTACACATCCGGCAAGGTCACGGGCCAGAACAAGACAGACTTCATGTACGGCAAAGTCGTCGTATCCGCAAAGGTTCCGGAAGGACAGGGCTTGTGGCCCGCCATCTGGATGATGCCCAAGGACGAGTCCTACTACGGACAGTGGCCCAAGTGCGGCGAGATCGACATCATGGAATCATTAGGTCATGACACGACCACTTCCTATTCAACAATCCACTACGGCGAACCTCACGGCGAGCAACAGGGCACCATCGTCAAGGAAGGCGAAGAGAGCTTCTCTGCCAAGTTCCACGAGTACTCCGTAGAGTGGGAACCCGGCGAGATGCGCTTCTACACAGACGGCGAACTCGTGCTCACCTGCAACGACTGGTTCACAGCAGTTGAGGGCGAAGACGACAAGCCCTATCCCGCACCCTTCGACCAGCCTTTCTTCGTTCAGATGAACCTCGCAGTCGGCGGTAACTGGCCGGGCAATCCTGACGAGACAACAAACTTCGACAACGCTGAATTCCAGATCGACTACGTCCGCGTTTACCAGAGATCCGAGTACAACACCGACGTTACAAGACCTCCGACGACATTCATGTCCGCAGACGAGTCCGGCAACTTCATCCGCAATGGTGATTTTGCTGTTGCAGAAGACCTGGAAGATGATATCGACTGGAAGTTCCTCCTCTTCTACGAGGGCGAAGGCACAGCGACGATCGAGAACGGCGAGATCGTCATCACATCCACAAACTGCGGAACCGAAGAATATTCCGTCCAGCTCGTGCAGCCGGATCTCCCGATGCAGAAGGGCCACAAATACCGGGTAACCTTCGACATCCGGGCGGACGAGGCTCGCAAGTGTATCGTATGCGTCTCGGCACCGAACGCAGGCTGGATCCGCTACCTGCCCGACACATCGATCGACGTCGATACCGAATGGCAGACCTACACATTCGAGTTCGAGATGACCGAGAAGGACGATAACAACGGCCGCCTCGAGTTCAACATGGGTGCTCACGGCGACACCGCCACACTGCACATCACCAACGTTCGTGTAGAAGAGATCTGATCTGACATTTTCCGTTCCCCGCCCATATATATGGAGCCGCTCCCTTTTTTGGGGTGGCTCCGTTTTTATTGCTGTATAATGATTCCATAAACTCATATGGGGACGGGAATTAATATGGCAAAGGATAAGAAGACTAAGAAGAGATCCAAATTGGGACTGAAGATCGCGCTCATCGCCGCCGGCGTCATCGTGCTGATACCGGTGATCGTCGGGCTGATCTTCTTCAATGACATTGCAACGCTCCTGTCGGTCAAAAAGATCGACAAGGGGCTCTATCAGATGGACTGCTCTTACGACTATAAGCTCGACAAGCTCATGAATGCAAACATCTCCACATACGACGAGCTCATGGCTTGGGGCGACAAGGAACTGTTCTACGGCGTGCCGGCGATGCTCGGGGGAATGGGGCCTTTCGGATGCGCTTCTTTTGCGGGCGTGACGGAAGAGGGACATCATCTTTTCGCGCGCAACTACGACTTCTCTGAGACAGACTGTCTCATGATATACACTCATC
>JAILHX010000012.1 GCA_024695565.1 Saccharofermentans sp.
TTTTCGGGCTTTTCGAGCCCTGCAAAAAATTTTTTAAAAAATTTTCTAAAAAAGTGAACCTCCGGTGATCTGCCGTCGTCTTATAGGCAAAAGATGACAAAACCGGAGGAACTTAACATGACACAGATCACAGGAATCGCACTCAGAGCTTTCTTACCCTTCATCACTGACGCAGCCAGAAGCATCGAGCTCAACCTGGGAGATATCGAGAGCATTTGCACCATGGAGAACATGACAAATCTCCAGGACATTCTCACAACAGTCCTCGTCGCTTCCTCAATCATCCTCGTTGCAGCAATCGTAGCAGCGATCGTTCACAGAGAACCCAAGACAGCAAAGAAGGAGGCATAATAAAATGAGATTGTTGAATATTCCGATCAAGCGCATTGAAATTGAACCTGCTTGAGTATATACTATGTATAAACATAGATAAGGAGGGCGCAGGCCATGACGGTGAACATTCAGAAGTGGGGGAACAGCCAGGGGATCAGGATCCCCAAGCACATGCTTGATGATCTCTCGTGGAGCGACAACGAGACGGTCGATATCATGATCGAAGACGGGAAGATCGTTATCGAGAGAACGCGCCCTTCACAGAAGAAAAATATCGTAGAGCTTTTCGAAGGCTTCAACGGAAAATACGATGCTTCCGAATTCGATTGGGGCGAGCCCTCAGGGAGGGAAGTATGGTAAAGCAGGGCGATATCATCAAGGTCAGCTTCGATCCAAAAAGCGGGCACGAACAGGCGGGATACAGGCCGGCGCTGGTCGTAAGCAATAATGAGTTCATCAAGCGCACGAAGCTTGCGATCGTATGCCCGATCACCAATACCAACAACAGCTTTCCTTTGCATATTAATCTGGACAGCCGCACGAAGACCACGGGCGTGGTGCTCTGCGAACATGTAAGAACGCTCGATCTTACAGCCAGACAGTACAAGTTCATTGAGGCAATCCCTGCTGACCTGCTTAAGTGCGTCACAGATGTCGTTGCTGCTGAAATAGAGATAATCTGATATCTCCTCTTCAAGATGTTATAATTCATTCATATGCGACAATCATTGTCGAGAAAGTTAAGGGGAGACGCATATGAAGAGACACCTCAAGATTACGGCAGGGATAATAGCCTTGGCGCTCGTAATGAGCTTGTGTGCCTGCACTGACACGGGAAGCGACAGGAAGCATAGCGGCGGCGGAAGATCTTCAGGCGGAGACGCAAAGCCTCAGTACGGCGTTGAGACGACCGAAGAGACGACCGAGGAGCCCACAGAAACTACAGAAGAGCCCACAACCACGACTACAGAAGAGACAACGACGACTACAACTACTGAAGCTACCACTACCACCACGGAATCTATTGAGACGGCAGCTTCCAGAACTGACTATACATTCGAAGAGACACTCGGTTATTTCGAGACCATGGTCGACGTTGATATCGATACGGCCGTTGCCAACTGGAAATTCTATATGGGCGATAACCTCGAATTCGATTACAACGAAGAAAGCAACTCGTACGACACTTACAGATACAATATCGGTCTTTATGTAGACGGATACTATTTTGAGTATGTAAGCTTCTTCTGCCACCCGGACGGCGGCGATGTATTCGAAGTCAGCCTCGGCGCACAGCCCTACACGAGCTCGCAGATGATGGATGCTTACGAAGGCATGACCGAATTCCTCGAAGATAATTTTGATCTCCCCCTCGAAGACTACTATAACGACGACAACGGCTGTGAGTACACGATTTACCTGCTCGACGATTACTATCTTCCTGAGATCGGCTACTACGAGTACACGGATTACGATTACTATTCATATTGGTATGCGGTAAGAAGCCCATCGTATCAGTATTGATACCGGTTCAGTTTATGTTTGGCATTGAATTAGAAGTGTTTAATGCATTTGACTATATCTAGAAAATCCCCGCATATAAAACAGACGGTTCAAATAAACGCGCCATCGGAAGACGACGCGTTTTTGATTTATAAATTGCTAAATACAAGAAAACAATTCTTAAACAATGGGATTTGAATAGTGAACAGATTTTTTTGAAGTTGTATAATGTGTAAGATAATTCATATGAATTAAGGGAGGATTAGATTATGGAAAACAATAACAACATTCAGCAGCCCGTTCAGGCAACACCTGCACCCGCTCCTGCTCCGGCACCTGCACCTGCACCCGCAGCAGTACAGCCTGTTCAGGCAGCTCAGCCTGCAGCACCCGCACCCGCTCCTGCAGCAGCACCGGCACCCGCTCCTGCACCTGCAGCGGCAGCTCCTGTAGCTCCTACACCTACAGCTCAGCCTGTTCAGCCCGTACAGCCGGTTCAGCCTGTTCAGCAGTATCAGGCAGCACCTGTCCAGACTTATCAGCCTGTACAGCAGGCTTACTCTCAGGCACCTGTAGCAGTACCCATTGATCCCGGTTACGCTGAGACCAGCAAGAACTTCCTTACAAAGGCAATCGTGTCTTGTGCTATCGCATCTATGCCTGTCGGAAGCATCATTGCTCTCGTAATGGCATCGAAGAACAGGAAAGCTCTTTTGGAATATCTTGACGGCGGCGGTCTTCACACTGAAAAGATCAAGGTCAGCTCAGCATTGAGCCGCGCAGGCAAGTACGCCGGAATCGGCTTCACATGCCTCTGGGGCTTCTATATAGGTATCTATGCAATTTATTGGGGCTGGCTCATCTTGATGCTTATTTTGGGATTTGCAACAGGTTTCTAATAACCCGCCTGATCAGGCAAATTCCTTTGCGAACCTCTCGGGGTCGATCTGATATAATTCTTCGCCCAGGAGGTCACTGATCTCAATCAGCATACGTTCGTAAGTGCACTGGAGCGGCGAGACTTTGTTCTCGTCGCCCGTGTTCATTCTGTTCGCACATCCGCATGAGTTGGTGCAGCGCTTAACGAGGTCACATCCGATGCATGTCTCGGGTGTGGCTTCTTTCTTTGCCATGGCGATTATTTTCGCTTTGTCCAGGCCGTCGAAAACATTGCCCAGACAATACGCCTTATCGTTAATGAATGAAGTGCAGGGATAGAGTTCGCCCGACGGCGTTACAGGCATCTGCCTGACGCCCAGGTGGCAGCGGTCGGCAGAGTTCCTGCCCCTGATGCAGTCGCTGATCTTCGCGTTGAACGCCGACATGTAGAACCGGTCCTTAGCGATGAACAGTTTCTTCAGATATTGGGCAGTCTTCTCTAGCTGCTCTCTTAACAGATCGAGGTCTTTTTCGGTCCAGTTGACCTTCCGGCCGTAAGCGATGACGAATGAGACGCGATTGAACCCCAGGTCGTGGAGATACTTAACTGAGTCTGCGTAGTAGGGAACGGCCTGCGGCGCGATCGTCGCAAGAGCCGTTGAATCGGGCATGTATTTAAGAAGGAGCTTTGCCTTCTCTTCGACAACTTTGGAAGTAGTCTGCCCGCCGACGAAGAACCTGCAGACGTCCTGCGCCGTGCCGTCGAAAGAAAGGCCGATGCCCATGTCTGCTTTTCGCGCGCGCTCCAAAAACTTCTCTTCGAGCAGCGTGCCGTTGGTGGTCATCTTGCAGTCGAACCGCATACCCGTCTCGCGCGACTTCTCTTCGCAGTAATCGAGCGCCTTGTAGATCAGGTCTTTCTTGAGCAGCGGCTCGCCTCCGAAGAAGCACAAGCCCGCTCTCTGTCCCTTCGAGAAAGCCAGGTCACACGCCTTGATCAGGACCTCCTCAGACATATCCTTGGGGCATTTCTCGCGAATGCAGTAGCTGCAGTCCATGTTACAGTTGTCAGTTAAGTGAAGTGTCAGATTCATAATTATTTAGTGTGTATGTAAACGATCCCGGCCGTAATGGTCTCAATGACCTCCTGGAGTTCAACAGTCGTGGTCTCGGTTTCCGCTATAGCCGGATCGGTGCATCCGGTCAGTGCTACTGCCATTATAGCAGTAGATAATCCGACAGCATAAAGCGGCTTTTTATAATTCTTAATTGATTTGATCTTCATGGGTTGGCCTCCAAGTCAGGATGGGTTATCGTGTTCCGGTACTGGTTTTTGTCCTGACTCAGTCGCCGTACTCAACCTTTTCAGGAAGTGAAGCTTCGCCATCGAGCTGGATGTCGCCTGCATAGTATAAAGATTCGACCGTTGTCTCACCGGCAAGCTGTACTTCCGTTTGAGTGGGCTTGTGTTCTCCGTCGCCCTTCGTGCGGCCGCCTCTGGAATCCGAACCCGGATCCGTGCAGCCCGTTACTGCAACTGCCAGGATAGCTGCCGACAGACCTATGGCGTACAGGGGCTTTTTATAGTTCTTAGCCTGTGAGATCTTCATGGTTGTAGTCCTCCGTCTGTTTCTTTTACTCTATATACAGATGGGAGGATGAAAATGTTGCAGCGGTTAACGGAAAAAAATATCTTTTTGATTTTAACTTAACCATTCAGAATGACTTCCTGTCGAACGTGTACACCTTATCGTATTTGGAGTCAAAGCAGATGTTGACCGAGAAGTTCTCGAGATCATACACGGCGGACCATTCGGTCTGGGAACTGGCAAAGGCCTGTTTTGCTTTCGACAGATAGTCCATTGCCTCTTCGCTGGTCATGACGTCGCCGCACTCGTCGATGATATTCACGAGCGTCTCGTAGCGGTAGTCGCCTGCGGTGCGCTGCGCGAAATCAACGTCGCAGATATAGTAATTCGTGCACGCAGTCGTATCCGTGATGACGAGCTCGTTCTGGTACCATTCGGCGACGACGGCCCTGCCCGTTGAATCCGTGATGAACAGATGGAAGTTGTAGCCGATGAGCATGTGAACGTCGTAGCTGCTTAGCAGATCGACCGCCTCATCGACCGTTGCGCACTTATCGAGGATCGCCCTTAAAGCAACTGTGATGATGATGTCATTCTTGCCCTGATCCTGGTGGAGCTCCTGCTTATTGAGCATCAGGATAGACACGCCCAGGCCTTTCTCATTGATTCCGTCGCATGTGATATAAGGCGCGAGCCTCATCGCGATCTTACCTACTGTGTCATCGGGTGACATCGTTGCGCCCTTGCCCGCGAGTCCCAGGAAGCCGAGATCAGAGAACCCGATGGACGCGTAACCGTTCTTGGGATGAGTGTATATCATGAGACAGTCTGTCTCAGAGAAGTCGTAGTTGCGCGCGAAAAGATGATGTCCCTCTTCCGTCACGCCCGCAAAAGAAGCGCA
>JAILHX010000022.1 GCA_024695565.1 Saccharofermentans sp.
ACTATGGGCCGTATGCACTCTGACGCTCAGTTCGCAGGTTCTTCTTCAGTTCCTGCTCACGTTGAGATGATGGGTCTTATCGGTGCAGGTAACAACCCGATGGTTGGTATGACTGTTTCCACAGCAGTATCCGTTGAGGAAGCTGCTAAGGCAGGCAAGTTCTAATCTGAAAAATAAGATTGTTTATTTCAATAGAGGTGTCACTTCAAAGTGACACCTTTATTTTTGCGTATTACAATTACGCAAATATTAATTATTTCTCTTTAATTTTTTGACAGGATAGTTTATAAATATGGAGTAGGAATTATTTCGTTTTCATGGGGATTCAATCTTCCCAACACATCTAAGGAGTGCATTATGAATAAGACCAGCCTTAAGATAGCGACGGCCCTTCTCTCAGTGATCTTTGTTTTGGCGGTGTTACCGAGTGTAAAAGTTAATGCGGCTACAAGCGGAACATGTGGTGATAATTTGACATGGACGCTTGATGATACAGGAGTTCTGACAATTTCCGGTTCAGGAGAGATTAACACTTCTGCTTTCGAAAGCAGGTCGGATATTAAAAATGTTGTAATTGAAAATGGTGTAACATCTATTGGTGATAGGGCATTTTATGGATGCGAAAGCCTTACTAATATTACAATTCCCGATAGCGTAACTTTGATTGGAGATAATGCATTTTGTTTTTGTTCAATCATGCGCGGCATAAACATTCCCGAAAGTGTAACTTCGATTGGTGATAACGCCTTTAGCTATACCTCATTAGCATATGTTGATATTCCCAAAAGCGTAACTTCGATTGGCGAGGGTGCTTTTAATTATTGTGGCGGCCTTAAAAGTGTTAATATCTCCGAAGGTGTAACGGTGATTGAAGATAATACATTCCATGGCTGTTATTTCCTTACAAGTGTTACTATCCCCAAAGGTGTAACGTCGATTGGAGATGATGCATTTGCAGGGTGCCAGAGGCTTACAAGCGTTGTTATTCCTGATAGTGTAACTTCGATTGGAGATGGTGCATTTTCTGGATGCTATAGCCTTACAAGCGTTACTATTCCCAATAGTGTTACTTCAATTGGAGTAGATGCATTTGGTGGATGCACTGGACTTACAAGCGTTATTATTCCTAATAAAGTAACCTCAATTGAGATAAGCACATTTGCCTCTTGTACTTCTTTGGAAAGCGTTACTATTCCCGACAGCGTAACTTCGATTGGAGAATATTCATTTTGGGGTTGTACCAGTCTTACCAGCATTGTTATTCCCAGCAGCGTAACTTCGATTGGAGAATGTTCATTTTATGGATGTGATAGCTTTACAAGCGTTGATATTCCTCAAGGTGTAACTTCGATTGGATTTTCTGCTTTTGGTGGATGCAGCAATCTTGAATCGGTTGAAATAGATAAAGCTCTATATGACAAACTGGATGCTTCTGTATTTAAAAACTGTCCAAAGTTTGATGAAAGCAAATGTGTTTTCCGTTATAAAGTCACATTTGTTAATGAAGACGGTACGGTATTATATTCCGATAAGGTGATATACGGCGGCGCAACAGCTTATCCCTATTCAAATCCTGAAAAACAAGCAGATGACCAGTACACATATGCTTTCTCAGGTTGGT
Organism: Saccharofermentans sp.; assembly: GCA_024695565.1. Next base: position 1,622 of record JAILHX010000022.1, read on the forward strand.
CTGACGGATCTAAAACTTACGGACTGAATGATGAATTACCCGAGGTTACCGGAGATGTTACATATACAGCTCAGTACAAAAGCACTCCAAATAAGTATACTGTCACGTTCATAGATTACGACGATACAGTAATCTCAGCAGCAGAATATGACTATGGTACAAAAGCTGAAGATATCACGGTGCCTGCTGCTTCAAGGAAAGCAGATGAACAGTATACTTATACTTTCAACGGCTGGGATAAAGAGATTGCTGATGTAACAGGAGATGCTACATATACTGCTCAGTATTCATCTGCCGTAAACAAGTATACGGTTAAGTTTGTGGATGATGAAGGTAATGTGCTCCAGTCAAGTGATGTCGCATACGGAACGGCTCCTGAGTATTCCGGAGCAACACCTGCTAAGGCAGAGACTGATAAGGCGACATATACATTCTCGGGCTGGACTGACGGAACAAATACATACGGAACTACAGATAAACTTCCTGCCATAACAGGTGAAGTTACGTATAAAGTAATGTTTGCTGAAACACTTAAGCCGGTTGAAGCTGAAACAACGATTGTTAAGCCAGTTGAGACACCAATAGAGGTAGCTCAACCTGCTGAAGATGTACCTGCACCAATAACTTACACTATCGGTGAAGTAAAAGGTGATGGCATTAATTCAGATATCGTTATCGATGTCCACAGAAGCGAAGACGATGCAAACTGTATCAGTTACTTCAGAAGTGTTGCTAATAACGGTGTCGCAATGAAGAATGGTGAGCAGTACACGGCAGTAACGGGCAGCACGATAATTACCATCAAGAGTGACTACATTAAGACATTGCCTGCAGGTGAGTATACGATCACGGTCAACTTCAAGGATGGTTCTGTATCAACAACTATTACCGTACCTGAGAGATCCGGAACCAGCGTTCCTTCGACAGGAGAATCGATCAGTCCTGCTGTTTACGTAGGTGTTGCACTGATCCTTGTTTCTTGTGCTACAACAGGATTCATTCTGACAAAGAAGCGCAGGGAAGAAGCTTAAACCGATTAACAACTTAAAGTTTAAAAGGTGCCTCAGTGCACCTTTTACTTTGGCGTAAATTCAATGTTTCAGATTTGTCGATATTTTCGGGATATGGCGTACTCATCATTACCAGGTTTTCGCTATGATATAATTGTTCTGTTAGGATAATAGTTTTCATGAGACCTTATTTGGGGGAGGTAATTATGAAGCGTATTGGATTGAAAAAGTTATTCTCAGTTGTTTTGGCATCATGCTTATTGCTGTCGTTTGGCGGATGCGGGAATAAGGCTGTGATCGAGTCTTTGCAGGATGAGATAGATGAGCTTGAAGATGAGAACAAGGATCTTAAAAATGCAAATGAGAGTCTTCAGGATGAGATCGATGAATTAAAGAGTCAGATCATAGTTGAAACTGATCCGACTGCCACTCCGACAGATACGCCTGACGGAAAATCTGAAGGAATACAAAAAGTCGGAATAACGATGCCTACCAAAGATCTGCAAAGATGGAACCAGGATGGATATTCGATGAAGACCGAATTGGAAGCTTTGGGCTATGAAGTAGATCTCCAGTATGCAAACAATGATGTGTCAACGCAGGTTTCTCAGGTAGAGGACATGATAGATTCAGGCTGCAGTATTCTCGTTATAGCGGCTGTTGACGGGTCTTCGCTCGGTACTGTTCTTGATAAGGCCAAGGAGAAAAATATCCCCGTTATCGCTTATGACAGATTAATTGTCAATTCAGTTGCAGTAGATTATTACGTGTCTTTCAATAACTATTTGGTAGGAGAGCTTCAGGCAAGGTATATTGTGGAAGCGTTGGAACTTGATTATTCAGACGGTCCTTATAATATCGAGATCACGGCAGGCGATGCGGGAGATTTTAACGCCAGGTTCTTCTATGATGGCGCAATGGATACTTTAAAGCCTTATATTGATGAAGGTAAACTTGTTGTAGTTTCCGGTCAGGTCGATTTTGAAGATGTTGCTACAGGCGCCTGGAAAACTTCAGAAGCTCAAAGCAGAGCTGAGAATATCATTGCGTCTTACTATATGGACGGCACTCAGATCGATGCCTGGCTTTGTTCGAACGATTCGACCGCATTAGGTGTTGAGAATGCCCTCGACGCATATTATTCGGGTAGCTGGCCGATAATTACAGGTCAGGACTGTGACCTGGCGAATGTAAAGAATATTATTAACGGCAAGCAGGCGATGTCCGTATTCAAAGATACGCGTACACTTGTATCGCAGACGGTAAAGATGGTCGACCAGATCTTTACCGGTTCGGATGTTGATGTAAACGACAACTCAACATATAACAATGGAAGTAAGATCGTTCCGGCATACCTCTGTGAACCGGTTTTCGCCGACATCAACAACTACAAGGAGATACTGATCGATTCAGGGTATTATACTGAAGCAGATTTAGGATGATTCAGTTCAAGGTAGCAGATTGACAACATAAAATGCCTTATTTTATTGCATTTGCGGTTTGAGACACTAATACCCTCCGTGCTATTATGGATTAATCCAGATTAAAGCGGAGGGTTTCTTATGGACGCTGAATTTGTTCCGATTTTGTACAACACCATTTGGGCGCTGTTGCCGCCACTCGTGGCTATCATCCTGGCGCTTATCACCAAAGAAGTTTACAGTTCGCTCTTTGTAGGTATCGCAGTCGGAGGCGTGCTCTATTCACTTAGCAATACAGCACCTTATATCCATCCTGTTCTTGCCTTAGAGCATATTTTCAACGGCGGAATAATTGCTTCACTGTCTGATTCATATAATGTCGGCATCCTGGTATTCCTTGTATTCCTTGGAATAATAGTGGCGCTGATGAACAGGGCAGGAGGCTCGGCCGCATTCGGCAACTGGGCATCTGAACATGTTAAGTCCAGAGTAGGTTCCCAGCTCGCAACGATCGGACTTGGCGTGCTGATCTTCATCGATGACTACTTCAACTGCTTAACAGTTGGTTCTGTTATGAGACCCGTTACGGACAGACAGAAGATCTCACGTGCCAAGCTCGCTTATCTTATCGATGCAACGGCAGCTCCTATCTGCATCATTGCTCCGGTATCTTCGTGGGCCGCAGCCGTATCAGGTTTTGCACCTGAAGGCACAAACGGAATCATGTTGTTTATCAGAGCCATTCCTTATAACTATTATGCTATCTTTACGATCCTAATGATGGTCCTCATGGTCGTGTTCAAGATCGAATTCGGACCCATGGCACGTCACGAGATCAATGCCAAGAACGGTGACCTCTTTACTGTAAAGCCGCCCGTTGCAAAGGATGAAGAGAATGTTGAGAAGAAGGGTAAAGTTATTGACCTCGTTCTTCCTGTTGTCGTTCTTATCTTCTGCTGCGTTCTCGGAATGCTTCATACCGGAGGATTCTTCAGCGGAGAATTAGGAGGCAATTTCTTCGAGAACTTTGTAACGGCTTTCTCCGAGAGTGATGCATCAGTAGGTCTCGCTTACGGCTCGTTCGGCGGTATTGTATTTACCGTTGTTTTCTATCTGTGCAGAAGAGTGTTGAAGTTCAAGGATTGCATGGGATGTGTCGAAGACGGCTTCAAGGCCATGGTTCCGCCTATCGTTATCCTGACTCTTGCGTGGTCTTTGAAGGCAATGACGGATTCTCTTGGTGCAGCTTCCTATGTTGCAGGAATCGTTGAGGCATCCAAAGATTCATTCTCGATCTTCCTGCCTGCAGTTATCTTCCTGATCGCTTGCGGCTTGTCTTTTGCAACAGGTACATCATGGGGTACATTCGGTATCCTCATCCCGATCACACTGGAAGCATTCAAGCTTACTGACCCTGATCCGGCTAAGGCTACACTCGCTGTTATCTGCGTATCCGCCTGCATGGCTGGTGCCGTTTGCGGCGACCACTGCTCACCGATCTCTGATACAACGATCATGAGCTCGGCAGGTGCCCAGTGTGACCACATCGCTCACGTATCTACGCAGCTTCCTTACGCACTTGTATGTGCGTTCGTATCGTTTGTTACGTATCTCGCAGCAGGCGCTGCCAGGAATCCTATTGTACCGATCCTGGTGGGAATCTGTATGATGGTCGGTCTTGTTATCCTTGTCAGGTTTGTTCTGCCGACTCCGGATTCTGATTCTTTGCAGAAAAAGACTCAGAAACCTGCGAAAGAATGATCGCGGAGAACATGACCACACAACCGATGGCTTCTCTTGCTGACATACCTTCGTGAAGTATTATCGCAGCGGCAATGACCGCGAAAACTGATTCGAGGCACATAAGAAGCGAAGCTACTACAGGACTTGCGTGTTTCTGTCCTACGATCTGAAGAGTATATGCAATACCGCAGCTCATAATTCCCGAATAAAGCAGGGAAGGGGCTGCGGTTTTTATATCCGCTAAAACAGGCTTCTCGAAAATGAACATAGCAACGATGGAGATTACCGCAGCAACGACGAACTGCATAAACGACAGCTGTACTCCGCTTATTCCGTCTTCGAGGAACTTATCTATGAGCATTATCTGAACCGCATAGAAAACAGCGCAGATAAGCGCAAGGATATCTCCGAGATTGATGCTCGTGAGATCTGACGGATTCATGCAGAGCAGGAAGAGACCTATAAGTCCCATCAGGATCGACAGCCACGTGAGTACGGCAATCCTTTTCTTCAGGAATATTACCGAGAAGAGCGGCACGAAGAACATATAGAATGCCGTGATAAACGCTATCTTGCCTGATGTGGAATAGTAGAAAGCGAACTGCTGGAAATTCTGCGCTATGGAGAAAACGATGCCGAGGATAAGTCCGTTTCTTAGTGTATTCTTCCTGAAGTCAAAACCCTTGTTGATTATCAGCGTGAAGGGCAGAAGGAACAGCACGCCTAGTGTGGTCCGGATTCCCGTAAACGTGAATGCGTCTATACTCTGCATTCCGATCGACTGGGCAACGAATGACGTTCCCCAGATGATGGCGGTGATAAGAAGCAGTGCAATTCCTAACGGCTTTGTGCGGCGCATCTTTGTTCCTCTCTCTTTGATTTCAGGCAAAAGAAATATATATGAAGTAGGTCTGTTTTGCAAGGAAGGGCTCGAATGCCGTGGCCGGATCCGCAAATACCTACTAAAACCGAAAAACGTCATTTTAGTAGGTATGGGGGGGAGGGGTATATGACGTCCTGATGGATGTTTTATGGTCTCAAGTGTGCGAAAACAGGGTCTGAAGCGGCGGGATTGCTGGTTTTCGAGGACTTTTGAACTGGAAGAAGATGGATTGATACCTACTAAAAACGCAATTTTCGATTTTAGTAGGTAATCTCGAGAAAAATTATTGACGCATACCCTCTGGGGGTATATAGTAGTTAAAAAGGAATATACCCTATGGGGGTATATGCAACGGAGGTAACACTATGGCTGATAAGAAGTGCCCGCATTGCAGGACCAAAGAAAGATCTGAAGAAGAGATCAAGGATCTGATCACGAGACTCAACAGGATAGAAGGCCAGATCAGAGGCATACGCAAGATGGTTGAAGAAGATGCTTACTGTGTTGACGTTCTGACGCAGGTAAGCGCGGCTAAATGTTCGCTGAACAGCTTCTCTAAGGTCCTGCTGGGCAGTCACATAAGGACCTGTGTTGCTGAAGATATAAGAAACGGTTCAGACGAGAAGACTGAGGAGTTGGTTGAGCTCCTTCAGAAACTGATGAAATAATTATCAACCTTAGAATGCGTATATTTGATGGACAATAACAGTTCCAAAACAGAAAAGTACATAGTGACCGGAATGAGCTGCGCTGCCTGCCAGGCACACGTCGAGAAGGCGGTGTCGTCTGTGGAAGGCGTTGAATCCTGCAGTGTCTCGCTTCTTACCAATTCCATGAGCGTGACAGGAACGGCTGATGAGTCAGTCGTCATCAAGGCTGTCACAGATGCCGGGTACGGAGCCTCTTTAGAAGGCGGGAAGACCCAGAGCGCTATCGGGAGCATGGAAGAAAAGCTCAAGAACTCTGAGATCCCCGAACTTAAGAAGAGACTTATCAGTTCGGTGATACTGCTCTTGGTTTTGATGTATCACTCGATGGGTGTATCCATGTGGGGCTGGCCGGTGCTGCCGCTCCTGGAGAACAACATGGTTGGTATCGGGATAATCGAGATGCTGCTTGCAGTGCTCATTATGTTTATCAATAAGAAGTTCTTCGTAAACGGCTTCAAAGCTGTTTTGCACAAGAGTACCAACATGGATACTCTGGTTGCTATGGGTTCGGGGATTTCCTTCATTTATAGTGTTGTAACATTGTTACGCATGACTTCAGAGCATACTCATGAAGCGCAGATGGCGTTGATGAACGACCTCTACTTCGAATCTGCTGCCATGATCGTTACCCTGATAACAATCGGCAAGCTTCTCGAGGCAATTTCCAAGGGCCGAACCACAAATGCCCTCAAAGGCCTGCTCGATCTTCAGCCCAAGACGGCAATCTTATCAATAGACGGAGTTGAGAAGACCGTACCGATTGAAGAAGTGAAGACGGGCGACATCTTTATTGTCAGACCCGGCGGTTCGGTTCCTGTAGACGGAGTGATTATTGAAGGCAGGTGTGCCGTTGATGAATCAGCCATTACGGGCGAGTCTGTCCCTGTTGATAAAGCTGAAGGCGACAAGGTGATCTCCGCAACGATCAATAAGAGCGGATTTATCAGGTGCAGAGCGGAAAAGGTCGGTGAGGACACAACGCTCGCGCAGATAATCAAGATGGTCAGCGAGTCTTCAAGTTCGAAGGCGCCGATCGCAAGGATCGCAGATAAAGTCTCAGGCGTATTTGTACCGGCGGTGCTTATCATTGCGGCGGTGGTTTTCGCAGTGTGGATGATAACAGGAGCTGCTTTTGGATATTCTCTTACAAGAGCAATATCTGTTCTTGTAGTAAGCTGTCCGTGTGCTCTGGGACTTGCGACACCTGTTGCGATAATGGTGGGCAACGGCGTTGCCGCAAAGAACGGAATCCTGTTTAAGACATCAACATCATTGGAGCAGACGGGCAAAGCGGAGATAATAGTCCTCGATAAAACAGGCACGATTACAAGCGGCGTTCCTAAGGTAACGGATATTATCTCTGAAGATAAGGAAGAACTGCTTGCTTATGCTTATGCGCTGGAGCATGCGAGCGAGCATCCTTTGGGCAAGGCTGTTGCAGACTACTGCGGCGAACAGGGCGTTAAGCTCTCACAGGTTGAAGATTTTGAAGTCCATGCAGGACACGGCCTCGAGGGCAATGTCAACGGCCATCATGTAAGAGCAGGAAATTCTTCTTATATCTCGAAAACCTGCACCATACCATCCGACATTTTATCGAAGTCATCAGAACTTGCCGGGCAGGGAAATACTCTGTTGTATTTTGAAAAGGACGGAAGGTTTTTGGGAATCATCGCAGTGGCAGATACCATTCGCGAAGATTCGCACGAAGCGATAGAAGAATTCAAGAATATGGGCCTTTATACAATTATGCTCACTGGCGATAACGGAAGAACGGCTGAGAGTATAGGCAAGTCTGCAGGTGTTGATAAGACGGTAGCTGAGGTCCTTCCGGGTGACAAGGAGAGGATCGTCAAAAAGCTCCAGGAATACGGCAGGGTCATTATGGTAGGTGACGGTATAAACGATGCTCCCGCATTAACTTCTGCCGATATCGGAATTGCGATAGGAGCAGGTACGGATATTGCGATCGATGCGGCTGATGTGGTGCTCATGAAGTCCAGCCTGAAGGATGCGGGTGCAGCCATAAGGATATCCAGAAAGACGATTACAAATATCCACGAGAATCTGTTCTGGGCATTTATCTACAACGTGGCTCTTATACCGATTGCAGCGGGCGCTTATGCTTTCCTTGGAATTACTATGTCACCTATGTTGGGCGCAGCCGCAATGAGCATCTCGAGCTTTACGGTGTGCATGAATGCATTAAGGCTGAATCTTGTTAAGCCATATGCTGCAGGACATGACAGGGCAAAGAGCGATATCAGAAAGAGAATGGAAAATACTGAGATCAATTTTGTAAAGGAGAATACAAAAATGGAAAAGACTATCACTATCGAAGGTATGATGTGCGGACACTGCGAAGCAACTGTAAAGAAGACTCTTGAGGCTTTGGACGGCGTTGTTGCAGCTGATGTATCCCACGAAAAGGGAACGGCTGTTGTAGAGCTTGATAAGGACGTTTCAGACGATATTCTTACCAAGGCTGTTGAAGACAAAGATTACAAAGTAACAGGTATCAAGTAATAAGTTTCGCTAATAGAGCCCTCATAATGTATAATTAGAGTGTTTTTGGGGGACAATATGATACATATACTTGTAGTTGAAGACGAGAAGCCTATCTCGAATCTTATTCGCATGAGCCTTACAAAGGCCGGTTATTCGTGCACCTGTGCTTTCGATGGAGAGGAAGCCTGGAATTACATATCGAATAACACTTTTGATCTTATCCTGCTCGATGTAATGATTCCGAAGATAGACGGTTTTACACTGATGCAATATATCCGTCCGATGAAGGTCCCGGTAATATTCCTGACAGCTAAGAACATGGTTCAGGACAGAGTAAGAGGACTTGAGTTGGGCGCCGAGGATTATCTTCCCAAGCCGTTCGAGATCATCGAGCTGCTTGCGAGAGTTAACGTAGTACTGCGCCGTTACAACAAGACTGACAATGAGATCAATATTGCAGGTCTTGTTATCGATACGAAGGCAATGATCGTTTACAAGGACGGTTTCCAGATTCCTCTCACACCGAAGGAATATGAATTGCTGCTTCTTTTCGCGAGAAATCCGGGAATCGCAATGTACCGTGAGACGATCTACGAGCGTGTATGGAATGAACCGTTCCCGTACGGAAGTAAGACGGTCGATCTTCACGTTCAGAGACTTCGTAAAAAACTCGGCTGGGAGGAAGTAATCCACGCCGTGCCCAAGGTCGGTTACAGACTGGAGGCTTAATTAATGAGTTTCCGACAGAAGATGGTACTCGTAATGGTATGGCTTCTCACGCTGAGTTACGGTGTGGGAGGCATTCTTCTGATCAGGCAGAATTTTCAAAGCAGTCTTGATCAGATGCAGAATACCTGTGAAGAATCTTACGAGATGATCCTTAAATCTGTTGAGATCGTTAACGTTGTCGACATCCAGCAGGATCTGTCCACGATCAGTAATGCATTGGAGAAGATCAATGTCGGAGACAGTCTTGCAGGCATGAGCCTTAAGAGAGGCGACAGCATTCTGTACCAGAGTGGAGAAGCAATTGAGGGCGGCATCAAGAACGGTGCCGAATTCAGTGCCATATCGTTCTCGAGGGATACCAGACATCTTTATCAGATCAGCGGTGAGATCAAGACTAACGGACGTCCGCTCAAGCTCGTGGCTCTTTATGATGTTTCTTCAGTTTATCTGTCCAGAGATGAGCAGATCAGGACCTATCATCAGGTACTGATCGTTCTTCTTATTTTCGGAGGCGTTACGTCATGGTTAGCTTCATTCTTAATGACGCAGCCTCTTGTAAAGGTCTCGAAAACAGCGAGAGCCCTGTCAACCGGTAATCTTGATGCGAGAGTTAATTCCAAGACTCACGATGAGGTAGGCCAGCTCGGTGCTGACTTCGATAACATGGCTGACAGATTGTCTGAAAATATCAATGAACTTAAGATGGCAATGGAGCATCAGGAGATGTTTATGGGAAGTTTTGCGCATGAGCTGAAGACCCCTATGACATCGATCATCGGATATGCGGATCTCCTGCGAAGCGAAGCGCTTTCTCCTGAAGAGTCTCAGGAAGCGGCCAACTATATCTTTTCCGAGGGCAAGAGACTTGAATCGCTTTCTTTTAAACTTCTTGATCTTCTTATGATGAGAAACCAGAATCTCAGTATGATGCCGACTGACATGAAGCATCTTATCGAGAATCTTACATACCATCTTCAGCCGGTCTACAGAAAGAGAAATATCGATCTGAGATGCCGCTGTCAGCCCGGTATCTGTTCAGTAGAACCGGACCTCTTCAGTTCGGTTATCGCTAACCTTGTGGACAATTCCCGCAAGGCTATGGATAACGGCGGAAACATAATGATCTTAGGCGAGAGCGTAAACGGTGCTTACCGTATCCGCGTAATCGATAACGGACGCGGAATGCCTGAAGAAGCGATAAGACATATTACTGAAGCTTTCTACCGTGTTGATAAATCAAGATCAAGAGCTCAGGGCGGTGCGGGCCTCGGCTTGACTTTGTGTAAAGAGATCATCGATCTTCACAAGGGAAGGATCGCGTTCGCTTCGAGAGAGGGAAACGGAACCTGTGTTACTGTTACCATTAAGGAGTTTGTAGGATGAAAAAGGTAGCTTTCTTTCTTATCTCAGCAACCTTTGTAATCATGGCAGCACTGTTAGGCTGGTTCCTGCCGGTTGCTTCATTCAGGCTCATTGACGATGTTAATGAAGGCAAGCAGCATGATCTCGATATCGACCGTGTAAACCTTACCTACAGAGATGACCTCTCAATAGCTCAGAAGATCGCGATCGTCACCTCGCGCTCGGGTTACGATTACATGGATTATGTTGAACTCGAGAAGGGTATCTATCTTCAGGAAGAAAACGTAATAGATATAATGAGCGACTTCCTTGTTGACTTCACCGGAATACGTTATGAGATCGACCAAGATGACATATTCTATTGCGAACCGGTCCTTCTGACCTTTACAAGCAACAAGGGTATGATCGTAGTCTGGTCTGCTACGGTAACGCTTGATAACGGATGGGATTTCTCATGCTATATAGATGATAAGACCGGAGCGATCCTATCAGCATATTTTAGCGGATTCTATGGAGATTGGGACTCTCTGATAGAAGGTTATAATGATTTCACCGATCCTTGCGACGGAATCTGCGAGCGTTATCTTAACGCTTTATATAATAATTATTCCGAGAAGATCGATGCCAAGTTCATCACTTACCATCTGCTTCAGAGTTATACAGACGAGTATTATTCCAGTTACAGGCTCATATTCAGGGATGAGAATGACGATACATTCGATGTAAATCTGAATCTTTATGTCGATGATATGTACCTGGAGACCACCTGAAAATTTTTTTCGGTTGATGCCGTTTTGATGCCGATTTAGTACTTTTTTGATTTTTCCCTTTGCAATAATACACTCAGAAGTTAAGCAAAGGAGGAAAATCACATGTTTCCGGATTTAGCTATTAGATTTAAGAATTATGCCGCAGATATGGGGAGCGGATTTGTTGTGATTGCGGGCTTTTTGCTCGCAATCACAATGGTGTTTGTTATTGTTTTCGCACGCTGGAACTCAGTGAACAGCAATCCTTACGCATATGTAAATAATGACAAGCCCAGAGTGGAAACCACAGCGGTAGATACAGGATATGTTGATCTCTCGCTGACAGATATCGACTGATGATCAGTCCTCACCTACGAAAATATTCCAGGATGCAATCTCTGAATCACTAATGGTCTTCATGACGAGTTTTGCATTATCGAGAAGATAGTCGCTGTGGCCCGAAGACCAACCGCGACCGACCAGTTCCTTGATAACCATGCCGCTTATCTCTTCAATCAGATTACTCTTGTCTGAACTCACCTCTTCGCTCATTTGAGTGAGCTTCAAAAGCGGCTCAGCAGCACTACTCAAGGTGGTAAACTCCTTCATCGCTCTGAAACGCCATTTGTAATATGGCATATATCGGCCGTTAAGAAGGAACAATGCCGCGGAAATCTTATATATGAATTCCGTAACACAGCAATATGCAGCGCCGATATCACCACGCTTAATGGAGCGATCATAATTAAATTGCCCGGTTTTACCCGCCATGGCAAGGTCTGCAGCGACTTTCTTCTTTTTTACATCTTCAGGATAATATCCTTCCCAAACTTTACGTATAGCAGTAAATTCACCCGAAGGGTCACGGAAAACTTTTCCGTTGACTGCTTCGGCTATATGCATCTGGGGAGTCGCAAGCCAGTCTTCCGTAGTTACCGGCGCATGAGTCATTCCCGTATGCTCGTAATAAAATTCTTCGATACTGTGAACGCCTACGCGGTGGCTTCTCGCACCCGTCATTATCCTGCTTGGTTCTGCCATTCCGACATCAGCTCTGTGATTAAGAATGAAGTCTTCGACGGGAAGCCCGTCATATGCTTTCTGCAGATCGTCTCCGATCTTCATTTTGAGTTCTTCAGGAAGCCAGAGGCAGAATCCCGGAGCGTAATCGTGGTCTCTGGAGATAAAGTCATCGTATCCGAAGCATTCGGAGGTCTGACCGGCAAGCCCCGCAGCGATCTGGTCAATATATTCAGGGAATTCCTTCTCTAACATAGGAAGTCCGTATTCTTCGAAAAAAACTTCAGATATCTTAAGTCCGTTCCACATAATGAGATCAACCTTTGCAAAAAAATAAGAAGCGCCGATCAGATCAACGCTTCTTTTATTTTACATTAGTTTATTTGAAATCAATTACCTGGTTGCCATCTGCTGAGCCTGAACAGCAGTGATAACGATAACGCCTGCAAGCTCATCTACGCTGCATCCGCGGGACAAGTCGTTGACAGGTGCTGCGAGACCCTGGAGGAAGCTGTATGCCTCAGCCTTACCGATTCTCTGAATAAGCTTGTAACCGATGTTTCCGGCCTCAAGATTAGGAAAGATGAGGACATTAGCCTGACCTGCAACTGGAGAGCCGGGAGCCTTGGAAGCGCCGATCTCGGGAATGATAGCTGCATCGAGCTGGAGTTCGCCGTCCAGGAGAACATCAGGATACTTTTCTTTAGCGATCTTTACTGCTTCAACTACCTTGTCTACGAAGGGGTGATTTGCAGAACCCTTTGTGGAGTGGCAGAGGAAAGCAACCTTTGCCTTTTTGCCAATGAGAGCTTCGAATGATTGAGCAGATTCCGCGCCGATCTCAGCGAGTTCTTCGGGAGTAGGATCCTGCATGAGTGCGCAGTCAGCGCAGAGGATGATTCCGTCTTCACCGATGGACTTGTCGGGAAGTTCGAACATGAACGCGATCGATGCGATCTTTCTCTCAGGTGCTGTCTTGATGATCTGAAGAGCAGGGCGGAGCATGTCTGCGGAAGTGTGGCATGCGCCTGATACAAGACCATCTGCATCACCGGCTTTGACCATCATGATACCGAATGTAAGTCTGTCAGACAGGATCAGTTCCTTTGCCTTCTCGAAGGTCATGCCTTTCTTTGCTCTGATCTCAGCCAAAAGATTTGCATACTTATCTATTTCAGCTGATTTAGTGTGGTCAAGGATCTTCGCGCCCTTAATGTCTGCATTAAGTCTTGCTGCAGAAGCAGTTACATCTTCTTCAGTTCCGATGATGATGGGAGCAGCAGTTCCTTCAGCTATTACCTTAGCTGCCGCGAGTATTGTTCTGTCGTCTTCTGATTCGGGAAGAACGATAGTCTTTACGTCGCTTCTTGCTCTTTGCTTGATCGTCTCTATAAAACTCATACTGCTTTCTCCTGTTAATTATTATTGATGGGGTCAGACCCTGTCAAAGAAAATCGAATCCGTCAAATCTGGGCTTGCCGGGATATGTCTTTGCCTGCTCTTCACCTCTTAAGACTCTGAGTGCCGCAGCTCTCATAGCCTCGTGCTCAAGTTCGCCCGGATAGGAAGCGATAGGTGCGATCCAGCCACATGCTTCTGTAATGCCATCCAATACATCTTGGAAACGCATAAGTCCGCCGGTTAATACGATACCGTCTACTTCACCGTGAAGCACGCATGCCATAGAGCCGATCCATTTAGTGATCTGATAGATCATGGCATTCCAGATAAGCTTTGCCTTCGGATCATCTGCTTCGACCATCTCGTGAATGGTATCTGAATTGGATGTGCCGAACCAGGATGAGAGACCGCCTGTTGCGAGGCAGAGGCTTCTGATCTCTTCCTTGGGTCTGTCATATAACTTGGTGAGAACATCAGTAACAGCCATTGTTCCCATTCTTGTAGGAGTCATCGGGCCGTCGCCGCCGCTGCCGTCATTGGCATCGATCATTCTGCCGTGCTGGTGAGCGGTGATCGTGATACCGCCGTCGATGTGGCAGACGATAAGATTCATCTCGTTATACTTCTTGCCAACGCTCTTGGCATATTTGTGAGCTGTAGCACGCAGATTGAGAGCGTGAGTAGCGGATGTTCTGTATATTCCCTTAACGCCTGTAATACGTGCAACATCCTGATATTCGTCAACGACGATTGGGTCTACCATGAGAAGCTTTCCGCCGAACTCGTCGTGAAGCTTCTTAGCCATCTGGACACCGAGCATGCTTGAGTGATATACGCCGCCTTTTGCTTCGCGGATATCGTTTACGAGTCTGTCGTCAACTTCGTATGTACCGCCCTCGATCGGATAGCATGCTCCGCCCCTGCCGACGATGGCATCAACGCCTGTTAAGTCGATATTGTTATCTGTCAGCCACTTCATTACATATTCCATACGGTAATCCAGCTGATCGTTAATTGTGGGGAAATTCTTTAGAATTGCTGAATCGTGGAATACATTGCCTTCAAGTACGCTTTTCTCGTTCTCGAAAAACTCTACTTTGGTTGATGTACTGCCAGGATTTACTACGAATATCCTGTAAACTTTTGAATCTGACATAGAAATTCCCTCTTTTTCATATAGATAACTACGACAGTATACAACCTTTTTGCTTAAAATAAATGCTATCTATTTAAAATATTCAGCCGAAGTTCAGGCCTGATATGTTGTATCTGATGAAATGTAATTATTTTTTGAGTATAATTGCTCTGGAATTAATAAGGGCACGGAATATTGGGAGGATAGAATGGAAGAAAACAAAATGCGCAAAGGTCTGTCTATAACGGCAATCGTATTGATAGCTCTTTCAGCATTACTGTTAAGTATTACCAGTGCATTCGGGATTGCCTACGGATCGGAAGTGATCGTTTATGGAGTCCCGTTCATAGCCGCTGTTGCTATACCGCTTCTTGCCGTATTGATAATGCTTTCGAGATATTGCTATAAAACCGATACTCTGTCGGATATGATCGCCACGATAGGCGTCAGATATGCGATATTCGGATGGTTTTATATTTTTGTCATGAAGTTTGTTGTAGCTATGCTGTATATTTTCTGCTACGACTTCTTTTCTGCGTATTATTCGACGGTCTATCTGTTACTTAACTCGGCAAATGTCTGTGTCGGAGGAACGATCGTATTGTCAGTTGTTCTCCGCAACGTGCCGAGATACAGGATACAGAGAAGACCTATGAAGATCAGATATCTTCTGCTTCTTATCCTGATGATGTACGGACTCACTCAGGTAGGATCCTTGATGGGAATGCCGATACATCTGATCCTGTCTTCTGTCACTCTCGCAAGAGAATCAGGACTCGGTTCTTCAGATATCATGATGGGTTCAAGTTCAATAATCCTGAATCTTACAGTCGGAATCCTTCCGCCGGTTTTTGAGGAACTGTTATTCAGGAAGTTCCTGATAGACCGTACGATCCGTCACGGAGAATTTATCAGCTGCGTTATGTCGGGGATCATGTTCGGACTTTGGCACGGCAATTTCCAGCAATTCTTCTTCGCTTTTTTCGTCGGCGTAATGTTTGCCTTTGTATATATCCGTACGGGAAATATCATCTACACCATGATCATGCATGCGAGCATGAACCTTGTTACAACTGCGATAACGCTGCAGCTGCTTAATATTGCTATGGAAAAGATGGGATATGACCTGAATACGGGTACAGTGACTGAGATGTCTGACGCGGAACTGATGAGGAATGTGCTGCCGTGGCTCATGCTGATCCTGCTGTGGCTCGGAATCTATGTCTCATTCCAGATCGTCGGATTCATCATGTTTATCGTAAAACGCAAGAAGTTCAGGCTTGCAAAGCTGGTAGGGGAGCCCGGAAGGAAAGTCATCCTTCATACGCTTACGCACAGCCCGGAGATGTGGATATTCTTCTCATTTGCATTGCTTCTGTTCGTTTACTATTACTTACCGGATATCCTGTCTGTATTTTTTGCGGGCTGATCCGCAATATAAATCTATAGAACATAAAAGAGGTTGTCCGTTGGACAACCTCTTCTATTAGCAATAATCAGTTGATAAAGATTACTTCTTGGACTTCTTAGAAGGCTTTGTGTTAACCTTATCCTTAAGTGCCTTACCAGCCTTGAACTTAGGAGCTGTGCAAGCCTTAATCTTTGTAGCAGCGCCTGTCTGAGGGTTACGGCCTGTTCTAGCAGCTCTCTCAGATGTCTCGAATGTACCGAAACCTACGAGCTGAACCTTACCCTTGTTCTGAAGCTCATCAGAAACAACCTCGATGAAAGCCTTAACTGCAGCGTCAGCATCCTTCTTGGAGATGTCAGCCTTTACAGCGATAGCATCAACTAATTCCTGTCTGTTCATTATTAAATCCTCCCTGAAT
>JAILHX010000082.1 GCA_024695565.1 Saccharofermentans sp.
TATGAGGCCTTTCTCAGATTGCCTATCAATCTTCAAGACAGAGTTGTAAGGGAACAGACAAAGTTTGGCGGCCGCAATATAACCAAAGCAACAGCTATGGCTATCACAGCGTGCAGAAGGGCGGTGTGATATGGCAGTATTTAAAGACAAAGGCAGCATGTATAACGGCAAGAAGTGGAGAGTACTCTGTTACTACACTGACTGGCGTGGACAGCGTGTACGCCATGAGAAACGCGGTTTTGAAACAAGGCACGATGCACTTGAGTATGAGCGTACTTTTTTAGCAAAGCAGACCAAGGATATCAATATGGCGTTTAACTCCTTCGTTGATATCTACTTGCGGGATGTCACACCTCAGCTCAAGAAGAGTACGATTGCAAACAAGATCCAAATCATTGATAAGCACATCAGACCGTACTTCAGCGAGATGTCTTTATCGGAGATCACATCAACGCATATCCTTCAGTGGCAGAACGAACTTCTGACTATGAGGGATGATGACGGTAAGGGTTATTCACCGACCTATCTCAGAACGATCAACAATCAGCTGACGGCTATCTTCAATCATGCGGTCAACTACTACGACCTTCCCAAGAACCCTTGTAAAGCGTTTAAGAAGATTGGAAAGAAGAGTAATAAGGAAATGCTCTTTTGGACGAAGGAAGAATATCTGAAGTTCTCAGAGGCGATTCAGGACAAACCGATCTCATATTACGCGTTTCAGGTTCTCTACTGGACCGGCATCAGATGTGGGGAGTTGTTGGCTCTGACGAAGAAGGATATCGATCTTGAGAAGCGCACTTTGAGAGTCAACAAGACCTATCAGGTCATAAACGGAGAAGAGATGGTAACGGATCCCAAGACGGAAAAGAGTAACCGCACGATCGATCTGCCGAAGTTCTTATGTCAGGAACTGCAGGACTATCTCGAATCAATATACGGTCTTGATGATGACTGCCGTATCTTCCCGGTATCGAAACACTATCTCCATCACGAGATGGACAGGGGCAGTAAGAAGGCCGGAGTTAAGAGAATCAGAATACACGATCTCAGACACTCTTGCTGCGCACTCCTTATCCATCTCGGATACGCTCCGGTTCAGATTGCTGAAAGACTCGGTCACGAGAGCGCCGTGATAACTCAGCGGTACGCTCATCTTTATCCTTCCGTACAGAAGGATATGGCCAACCGTCTGGATCAGGAATTCAACGAATCGGAAGGAGAATGATCATGGGAAAGATATACGGAAAGACGAAGGTTACTCCAAAACCGAAGAAGAAAAAGAACGAGCATAACCGGCTCCGCGACATCATCGTGAACTTCAGGGTATCACCGAAAGAGAAGTCCGTCATCGATGCGAGGATCGCTGCAACTGGTATGAGCAAACAGGATTACTACAGGCAGTCGTGTATGTTTCAGAAGATACTCGTAAGAGGAAACATCCGAACGTTTGCAGCAATGAGAAGCACGCTATTCGAACTGTCGGAGAAGATCGATAAGAATCCTGATCTGACAGCACTCGATCCGGCGGATGCGGAACGTCTGAAAACGATACTGGAGATCCTAAACTATCTGTATTGATAGTGATCACTTTGGAGAGGCTCGGGAATTGTCCCGGGCCTTTTCTAATTCCCAAAAACAAAATCTATTTCAACGAAAGGAAAACAAAATAATGTCACAAAAATCATTTGATGAACGTATAGCAGAACTTCAGAAGAGACAGGAACAGCTCAAGGCTCAGGAGAGAGATCTCATCAAGAGACACAATGCAGAGGAACGTAAGAAGAGAACGAGAAGGCTGATCGAGATTGGCGGTATCACGGAGTCTGTTTTAGGCAGACCTCTTACTGACCAGGACAAGGTCCGCTTTGCGTATTTCCTCAAACTCCAGGAGCAGAGAGGCGGTTTCTTTAGCAAAGCCATGAACGAAGACGACGTTGGAGGTGACGCTAATGACTGACTTTCTTGCGACACTTCCCCTCTCCCTTAACTTGTTAAGGGCGCACTTATATGTGGGCGGTGCCCACATTACAGTGCGCTCTCCGAGGGGTCTTATGCAGACGGCACCAAAGGGCTTTGCCCTCTTGGAAACCCACAAGGACGCTTCGCTCCTTGACCTAGACCAAGTTTCACTTGGATGGAGTCTTGCAGACGCTATAGCAGTCCGCAACAGCATTGATACAGGAGGGCGCGGATCATGTCGATATACCATTGCTAAATAAAAGTCGTGAGCCGCGCTGGTGGCCGTTCTGCTGTTGCCTCCGCCGCCTACAGAGCAGGTGAGAAGCTCCATAACGAAGAGACAGGTCTGACCCATGACTTCACACACAAAGGCGGCGTCGTAATGAACGAAGTCATCCTTCCGGACAATGCTCCGAGACGGTATCTCGATCGCGAAGTCTTATGGAATGAAGTGCAGCAGATCGAGAAGCGTTCTGATGCACAGTTCGCACGTGAGGTCGAGGTAGCTCTTCCGAACGAAATGACACGTGATCAACAGATCGAATGCGTAAGGAACTTTATCAAAGAGAACTTTGTCAAAGAAGGCATGATCGCAGACTGGGCCCTTCACGATAAAGGTGACGGCAACCCTCATGCACACATCATGTTAACTCTCAGAGGGATAGACGAACATGAGCAGTGGCTTAAGAAGCAGAAGACTGTTTTCGCGAACGGGAGAGATGAAAAAGGCAGGGCAATATTTGACCCGTCGAAACCATCCTACGATCCCAAAAGGAAAGATGAATCTTCCCAGTACCGCATCCCCCAACTGGACAAAAACGGCAAGCAAAAAGTCAGAGTCCGCAAGGGCAAAGGAACGGAATATCTCTGGGAGAAGATCACAGTTCCGGAGAACGACTGGAACGATCACAGCAAGGCTGAGATCTGGAGAGCATCTTGGGCAAAACACTGTAACCGGTATCTTGCAAAAGACAAGCAGATCGATCACAGAAGTTATGCCAGGCAAGGGAAAGATAAAGAACCGACCATCCACGAAGGCGTTACCGCAAGAAAGATGGAAGCTAAAGGCAAGACTGCCGACAGATGCCAGATCAACAGAGAGATCCGGGAACGGAACTCTATCAGACAACAGATCCGGGAAATAACCGGAGAGATCACAAAACTTATCACCGAGAAAGCGAGGTCCATATATGGAAGATTTGAA
>JAILHX010000005.1 GCA_024695565.1 Saccharofermentans sp.
GCAGCAGATTCGAAGCAATGGCTGAAGATGCTATGAAGAGCGGCAATATAGCAGTCAACCCCAGAAAAACAACCACGGAAGATATCCTGAGTCTGTATCATCAGGCTTTCTGATATCAGGTATTAAGCAATTAGTTAAGGGCGTGTCTTTTGTGAAGTGAAGCCTCGAAATTTGTCCAACTTCGAGGGTTCATTTCATTTACGACACGCCCTTTACATAGATTAACCTTTAAACAATGTGGAAAACTTGATCGAATGGTTTCAAATTTGAGAAAGCAGGGAGTAGAGAGTTCACCTTACCAGGATAGAAAATGGTAAAGAGATAAAGATAAAGATAAAGCAGTCAACCACCTGACTGCTTTATTTATTTGACGTGTTTTGCCTGGGTGCCGCTCGAACGTGTATTAAATCAAAAATCGTAAGCCACCGCCTTCTCCACATAAACTCCATAATACTTCCACACACGCTTCAAGCGGCGTTGTTATCATGCATTCATAAGATGGGGAAGAATCGATAAATGAGCTTCCCTACGGGGAGGATGAATGCTATGAAGAGAGCGCTTTCTATGGTGTTGGTTTTCGCGATAATCATACCTATGGCCGCATGCAGGCCGCGCGAAAACGTGACGTCAAATGAAACTACGGCAACCCAATATGAATACAAGTACCAGCGGTATGCAACAATGTCTCCTGAAGAGATTACCGCGGAACTGACGCTTGAACAAAAGGCTGCGCAGATGGTACAGCCACTGCTGAAAAATACGGATATTCAGGGCATGCAGGACCATTGCTACGGAAGCATCTATGGCGATGAAGGAAAATATACGGCCGAAGAGTGGAGCAAGATCGTTGACGATTATCAGAAAGCCGCGATAGAGTTTGAAGCCGGAATACCGATGCTGTTGGCTCAGGATGATGTTCACGGTGTCGGTTATTGCAGAGATGCGGTTTACTTTCCTCATAATATAGGCATAGGTGCTTCGGGCGATGAGAAACTCGCTTATCAGATGGGACTCATCACGGCTAATGAAGCCAAGCAGTGCCACCTGATGTGGAACCTGTACCCATGCGTGGCGCAGTCAAAAGATCCCAGATGGGGCAGAACTTATGAATGCTACAGTTCGGATATCGAGACTATAAAAAGGCTTTCTTCCGCTTACACTAGAGGTCTTGTCGACGGCGGAGTAATAGCGTGCGCGAAACATTTCTTTGGTGACGGCAACGTGGTGTTCGGTTCGGGCGATCATGAAGAATACAGTAACTTAAGCCTGATCGACAGAGGAAATGCCACGCTCACTGAAGAACAGATCGCTCAACTTCTTTCGGTCTATCAGGCCCAGATCGATGCCGGGGTCCAGACCATAATGGTCAGCTATTCTTCAGTCAACGGCATTAAGATGCATGAGAACGGCGAATACATCTGGAAGCTGAAGAACGAGATGGGCTTTAAGGGCTTCGTCGTAAGCGACAGCATGGCCATTCAGTACACGTCACCGTCTACTTACGAAGGTCAGGTCATCACGGCGGTCAACAGCGGCATCGACATGCTCATGGAAGGCGAAAAATATGAGCAGGCGAGGAAGATCATTATTGCAAGTGTCGAGAACGGCAAAATCACACAAGAGCGCGTGGACGATGCGGTCACAAGGATAATAAAGGTAAAGAAAGACGCAGGACTTTTTGAAGATCCATATTGTCAGAATATAAAGGTTAGCAGCGAAGTGGGATCTAGCGATTCCAGGGCAGTTGCTGAGCAGCTTGTCGAAAAGAGCCTTGTCCTTATCAAGAATGAAAACAACACGCTGCCGATCAAAGAAGGAGCCAAGGTGTTGATCATCGGACCCGCAGCCGATAATTGTGCGGCTCAGTGCGGCGGCTGGACTATGGGCTGGAACGGAAGTCCTTCGACCGGTATCGGAGGCGTTACCACTATTTACAGAGCCTTTCTGGAGAATGCTGATGCATACGGTATCGAAGTCATAACGGATCCGGAGCGCTTCAAAGAAGCAGATGTGGTCATTCTCTGTGTCGGCGAGGATGCTTACGCCGAGTGGTTCGGCGATTCCATGGAGCTTACCCTGATTGGTAATAACGGCCTGAAGAACAATATGAGTGCGGTCAAACAAGCCAAGTCCCTCGGCAAACCAGTTGTTGCCTGCATCATTGCCGGAAGACATCTCTTCCTCGGCAAGTCTTATTATGACACATGGGACAGTGTGGTCATGTGTTATCTGCCCGGCTCTGAAGGCAAGGGCATCTCAGACGTCCTCTGCGGATGTGCTGATTTTACAGGCAGGCTTCCGTCTCCGTGGTATAACTCTCCCAAGCAGATCCTCGGTCTGGAGGAACCTTTATTCGAGAGAGGGTACGGGCTGTCGTATAGGGAAGGGTTTGTGGCAAGGATGGTATAATCATCGTATCGGGAGAGGAAAATTAAGCGATTATCTGATGATAGATTAACTGATACAAGGGAGACATAGAAGATGATTGAAAAGTTTATAGCCTTTTTGAAAGAAAATAATTGGAAAATTGAAGAAAACGACAAAGAGAGTGATGTTTATTCCAATTCAGTATTAAGTGGTTGCGAAAATCTCCCGACTGTTTTTC
>JAILHX010000096.1 GCA_024695565.1 Saccharofermentans sp.
AGATGAGGATCAGGTTGGCTTTTTTGTTGATTTCTGATTTGGCCATTGGATGTTCCTTTGAATTACTTTGTTTGAACCCTCGAAAAGCACTTCATATTGTAAATAATAAAAGAGCGGAAATAAAGCCTATTTCCGCTCTTAATGTTCAGTTATTCCTTAACGAAATAAGATTATTTGTTTGTAGCAGCAACGAATGCCTTGGCAGGCTCGTTGTCGATAACTACTGCATCGATCTTACCGGACTGGAGTGCGATAACTGCATCGTTACCCTTTGCAAAACGCTCTACTCTGTCTTCACCGATATCTTCTGTGATGTAGATGTCACCTGTTGTACCTGTCTGAACGCCTACCTTGTAGTCGCCTTCGAGGAGTTTATCTACGTCTGTGATCTCGGAACCTTCAAGAACGATTACAGCCTGAACGCCTGTAGCATAAGATGTTGAGAAGTTAACGGACAAAAGTCTGTCCTCTGTAACTGTCATGCCTGCGCAGCCAATATCGTACTTGCCGGCCTGAACGCCTGCGATGATGGAATCGAACTCTACGTCCTCGATAACGAGTTCAAGACCGAGCTTGTCAGCAACAGCCTTAGCGATCTCAGGGTCGATACCTACGATGCCTTCACCCTCATAGTACTCATAAGGCGGGAAATAAGCGTTTGTAGCCATGATGAGCTTGCCCTCTTCGATTGTTGTGAATTCGGGATACTCAGATGTTACAGACTCCTTCTTCTCGACTGTAGCGCCGGAAGGAATGTATTTCTCGATGATTGAAGGAATTGTTCCGTCCTCTGTAAGCTCAGCAAGAGCCTGGTCGATAGCAGCCTTGAGGCCTTCGTTGTCCTTGTTGATAGCCATAGCATACTGTTCTTCAACGTAAGCTGTCTCAAGGATCTGGAGTCTCTTGTTAGCTGCTCCGCAAGATGTCATTCCGAGCAAAAGAGCTGCGGAAAGAATACCTGTTACGATTTTTGTAAGTGTCTTCATAAGCATTCTCCTTTGATTAAGTTAGAACAACGGTATCTTACGCCTAAAATTCGTGCAAGGTATATGCACAAAAGCCCTAAAAATTGTTTGTCAATGAGTTGTCCATTAGTATTTTTCTATGTAAAATAGATAAAGAAATTTTAAGGTTGTGTGGGGAAGATCGATGAAGAGGGTTTTAATTCTTGGTTGTAATGAGATAACGAGGCGGTTGCTCATTGACCTTTGCAACTATAAGGAATTTGTGTCCGATATTTATTTGGCGTCACGTCAGAGGAATGAGTGTGACGAGCTTAAGAATCTGGCTGCCAGTATGGGCGTCAGAGTAACTACGTCCGGTATCGACGTAAGTAATGTTGAGGGTGCCATGATGATGATCAAGATCCTCGCACCCGATCTCGTAGTAAATCTCCTGCCGCCCGAACTCGCATTGGACGCTATGAACCTTGCGATCAAGGCCAAGGCTGATTATATCGACGGAACGCTTTTCGGCGTGCCGGAATTCCCGTCGGCAACATCGCTATTGTCCAAACAGTTCGAGAGATTCTCCGATTTCCAGGGCAATGCCAAGACTGCCGTCTGCGGCGCAGGCTTTGTCCCCGGCGCGGTCACCACGATAATCAGGCGTGCCGCTGCCAATGACTTCAAGAAGATCGACAGTATCGATATGGTTGCTGTCTCAGGCGAGAAGAAGCCTTCTCCTTACAATGAGAAGAAGGAGAAAAAGCAGAAGGAAGAGAAACCCGATATCGATGACAATCTCTATTCGGAGGATGTAAAGCCTCCGCTCATAGCGATCAAGGCCGAGGCCGACAAGAAGGCGTTCTATATCAAGAACGGCAAAGCAGTCGAATCGACCTCGTTCTCCATTGAGGGCAAATCAGCTTCCGGTACGGCAGTATTCCTGTCTTCGAGCCCCATGCTTACGGACCTTATCAAGGAGATCCCGGAAGCTTCCAATGTCAGGTATTTCAAGCTCGGCAGGAAGCCTTCCACCATTCACGTTCCTCCTCAGGACAAGCTCGATCTGCTTAAGGAACTAGGTCTTTTGTCGACCAAGCCCGTAAAGGTCGGAGACGTTGAGGTGGCACCGGTCGATCTTATGGCGGAACTCCTTCCTAAAATGTCCGTTGATGAGTCGAAGAAGGAAGTCGAGACCAAGGCCAGAGGTGTCGCATCCTATGAGATCTATATCACGGGATCAAGTGCCAAAGACGGCAAAGAGATAACCAAGTCATACATCATCAAGGGTGATAACGATGAGGCGTATGAGAAATACGATGTGAATGCTTTCGAGGTAATGAAGGGCTCAGCCCTGATAGCCGCCGTCAAGCTTATGTGTCAGGACAAATGGAAGAAACCGGGCGTATTCACTCCGGCTGCATTTGATATCGATTCATACTATGAAGCATTTACCGCAGAAGGCATCAAGGTTACAGAAGGTGAAGGCAAGCCTTTCTGATAAAGGGTGTTTGTTCAGAAAGAGATTTATGTGAGGTGAAGATATGCCCGACAATAACTTTTGGGAGAGAATGCAGATCAACGACATGCTGGTTATAGACACTATCCGCAAATACGGCAGGGACACTATCTATTTCAAGGATAAGGATTCCAAGTTCATTTGGAACAACTATATGCACGCGAACCAGTTAGGTGTCATCAAGCCAGATGAACTCGTAGGCAAGTCCGACTTCGATTATTTCCCCAAGGAGTTTGCCGAGAGGGCAAGACAGATCGAACTCGAGGTCATGCGCACCGGCAAGCCGATCCTTAACATTGAAGAATCTCTCGGTGAAGATGACGACATCAGGTATTACAGCGCTTCCAAATATCCGCTCTACAACAACAATAACGAGGTTGTCGGTACATGGGGCATCAGCCGTGACATAACTGAGACCAAGAAACTCGAGCTCGAGCTGGAGCGTTCTTATCATAAGATGGAACTCCTGGCCCGTGTCGATGACTTGAGCGGCCTCTATAACAGACGATATTTCTATGAAACGCTCGAAAAGTATGCCAGCCTCTACGAGAAGAGGACCGACGGAAGCACATTTGCCATCTTCGTAGCAGATGTTGATGACATGACTCATGTTAACGACCTCTACGGTCAGCAGAACGGCGACATCGTCTTAAGAAGCATTGCAGAACTCTGCATGTCCAATGTCAGAAAAGAAGACACGTGCTTCAGAACGGGCGGTGACGAATTCGCTATTGTCCTTCTTGATACAGACAAGATCTCAGCTGTGGGAATCGCCAAGAAGCTCGTAGAGCAGATTGCAAACGAGCCCGTGATCCTGGACGGCAAGCGCGAGAGGGTTACAGTATCCGCAGGTCTTGCAGTGTTCGATCACACGAACCCGGACATCTCCGATCTCCTGTCCAAGGCTGAGCGCAAGCTCAACAAGTCAAAGAGAGAAGGAAAGAACAAGGTATCGTTCTGATTCTTTAAATCTCTGTTTTTCACTATTCTACGTGGGGCAAAGTGCAACAGCTCCAGTGTTTGCAAGGGCCTTTAAGCCTTATTGGTTGCTGTTAACATAATGATTTTCCGCATCCGGGATATCTCCCGGCCTTGCATATGTGTGAGGTGAGTGGAGAACGATTGTAATGCAAGACCGGGGTAGCCCTACGGAGAAAAAACGGATCACAGGATGAGCTGTCATTGGTCGGGACTTAAGCTGCACCCTTATCCTTCAAATGGTACTGGCGGTTGTGTGAAGTTGTGGCCGTAACGGGCGTGTTGACGCGCTTGATAGGTGTGACACGCACGGAAGATGGTCTGCCGGTCCTGACTGTCCTGGACAGGGAAGCAGCAGGAGCTCTTCTGGAGGACTTGGATTCGGCGATCTCATCGTCAACATTCTTCCAATAATCGATGTTGGCAGATACAGCCTTAATGGTAACGAGAATAAAAAAGAAGAAAATCAGCATATCTAACGGTGACATTGTATTACCCTCCAAAACGTTCATATGTTCTTTGTTGGGCATACTATATCACGCTTTAAGTGACAATAAACGGACTAAAACCGCTTTTGTCCTCAAAAACGAACAAAATTTTACTTGAGATTATTCTCCGAGCTTCGAAGCGCCTATCCTGACCGCGCCGTTTTCGAGCATCTCCCTGGCGGAAGCGACAGTCCTGATACCGCCTGCAGCCTTGATCCTGACATCGGGATCAACATTGTTCTTCATGAGAACGATGTCTTCGACCTTGGCTCCGCTGCTGCCGAAACCTGTGGAAGTCTTAATGAAATCAGCCTTGGCTTCACTCACGATCCTGCACAGGCGGATCTTCTCGTCTTCTGTCAGATCACAGGTCTCGATGATGACCTTAAGGAGCGCACCCTTTGCATGAACGGCATCAGCTATAAGCTTTATTTCTCCGGCAACTTCATCGTATCTTCCTGACTTGACGAAGTTTATATTGATCACCATATCGATCTCGGAAGCACCGTTATCGCAGGCTTCCTTTGCTTCATAGAGCTTGGTTCCGGTCGTGGAGTATCCGTTCGGGAATCCGATTACGGTGCATACTGCGACTCTTCCGCCGGAGAATCTGACTGCATCCTTGACAAAGCACGGCTGTACGCAGACCGATGCCGTGCCGAGCGATGCGGCTCTCTCGATCAGATCCTTAATATCTGATTCGGCAGCAACCGTCTTAAGATTCGTGAGATCCACATAGCTCATGATGTTGTCCGGATCAGGCTTATTTGAATCTGCTTCAGGTTCAAAATCCATCTTATAGTTTCTCGACATAAGAGCGGTAAGAACGATGCCTGCCATGTTGTTGAAGCCCGTCAGTTCGCCCATGTTGCAGGGAACGCGGTATCCGTCTCCGTAGATAAGGAGCGGCACGCACTCTCTGGAATGGTCGGTGGAAGGCGTTGAAGGATCGCATCCGTGATCAGCTGTAATGATTAGCAGATCGTCTTCTCTGAGCTTAGACAGGATCGTATCCAGAGCATCGTCAAATTCATGCATGGCGGCCGCATAGCCCCCGATATCGTTGCGGTGACCGTATTTCATGTCAAAGTCAACGAGGTTAACGAAGCACAGTCCGTTAAAGTCGCGGTCCATGATCTCGATAGTCTTGTTAATGCCGTCTGTATTGCCCTTTGTAGGGTTGGATTCAGTCAGACCTTTGCCTGCGAACAGGTCATAGATCTTGCCGACTGAAATAACATCAAATCCTTCTGCCTTAAGCAGATCGAGCATCGTTGATGATGGAGCAGCGAGCGAGAAATCGTGACGGTTTGCGGTCCTCGTAAAGCTGCCGGGTTCGCCTGTAAAGGGCCTTGCAATGACTCTTCCGACCGCATGTTCTCCGCACATGACTTCTCTTGCCTTTGCACAGATATCGTATAGTTCAGTAAGAGGCACGATGTCTTCGTGAGCTGCTATCTGAAGCACGCTGTCAGCCGAAGTGTATATGATCAGCTTGCCGGTATTCATGTGTTCTTCGCCGTAATCCCTGATAACGTCAGTGCCGCTGTAAGGCTTGTTGCAGAGGAATTCCCTGCCTGTAGCCTTCTCGAGCGCCGCCATAACTTCAGCCGGGAATCCGTCAGGATATGTCGGCTGAGCCTTGTCGGATATGATCCCTGCTATCTCCCAGTGGCCGATCGTCGAATCCTTGCCTGCCGACACCTCACGCACGCGCGCATAGGACCCGACAGGTGAGGGAATGAACGGCTGAGCCTTCTTATAAGACACTATTCTGGGGTCAGATTCTCCGTCTATTGCAAGCAGTCCGAGCTTAGCAAGATTCGGATACGGCTCGTTCGAAAAGGACAACACCGCAGCCAGAGTATTGCTTCCGCTGTCTCCAAACTTATCCGCATCGGGTGCTCCGCCGATACCAAAGCTGTCTGCAACTATTAAAAAAACACGTTTTGCCATATAAGAGGCCTCCTTTTATGAGGATGGATATTGAACTTTTGAGCCTATTATAAATCACTTCCGGCCTAAGATTTTGTAACGAAATTTTAATGCTGAAAAGTGTCTATTTTCCTTTACTTATTTTTATTATTATGGGAAAATCAATATTATCGTGGACACAAAGGTATTTTTATCGAATAAGGGCTGGATAGTCACTATTTTAGAATAGGAGAGATTTGTTATGAGAGTTAGTAACAAGCTGAGATCGTTCTTTATCATTCTTTTGTCAATCGTAGTTGTAATGGCTGCGTTGCCGCTGAATGCATTAAGAGTTAATGCTGAT
>JAILHX010000103.1 GCA_024695565.1 Saccharofermentans sp.
GAAGTCTAAAGAACAGAATAAGGCGATAATAGATAAAGCTGACAAGCGCATTATCGATGCGGCAAGGAAGATGAGAGAAGGAAACTATCCTAAAGAAGGTCTGTCTTTTGCAGCACACCTGGCGGGATTATTCGGTCAGAGGCTCTGGTTCTACAATAAGACGACAGGTTATAAAGATAAGCTCAGGATCGATCCTTCGAAGTGCATTGGCTGCGGAATATGTGCGAAGAACTGTCCGACGCAAAACATAAAGATTGAAGACGGAAAGGCGGTATCGTCAGATAAATGCACGATGTGCTACAGGTGCATAAACCATTGTCCTAAGCAGGCGATGACTCTTCTGGGCAAGACTTTATACGAGCAGCCGACTTACGAGAAGAATGCTAAGTAAAAAAGAGGGTTGCCTCATTTTGAGACAACCCTGGTTTATCTGTATTCTTGTCAGAATTTATCACTCAGGTTTGTAAGAATCCTTTAAGGATACGGCTCTGTTGAACACGAGGTGATCAGGTGATGAGTCCTTGGAGTCAGCGCAGAAGTAGCCTGTTCTTAAGAACTGGAATCTGTCTGCGGGCTTTGTATCCTTGAGGAATGCTTCGAGCTTGGCGCCCTTGATGATCTCGAGTGAATTAGGATTGATGAAGTCCAGATAGTTGCAGTCAGCAAGGTCAGGCTGCTCTGTGGTAAAGAGTCTGTCGTAAAGTCTGATCTCGCCGTCAACAGCTGTCCTGGCATCAACCCAGTGGATAGTTGACTTGATCTTTCTGCCGTCTGTGGTGTTGCCGCCTCTGGATTCGGGATCGTATGTGCAGTGAACGGCTGTAACGTTGCCATCAGCGTCATGGTCGCAGGATACGCACTTAACGACGTATGCAGACTTAAGGCGGACTTCATTGCCGGGGAAGAGTCTGAAATACTTGGGTGCGGGAACTTCCATGAAGTCTTCGGATTCGATCCAGAGTTCTCTGGAGAATGAGACCTTACGTGTGCCCGCAGATTCGTCCTTGGGGTTGTTCTCGACATCGAACTCTTCTGAAAAATCCTCGGGATAGTTGTCGATGATGAGCTTGACGGGCTTTAATACGGCCATTGCTCTCTGGGCGTGGTCGTTTAAGTCTTCTCTTAAGCAGTACTCGAGGAATGCGAAGTCAACAACGGAGTTGACCTTTGCGACACCATTCCTGCTGCTAAAGTTATGTATCGATGCCGGAGTATAACCTCTGCGGCGGAGACCGCAGAGTGTAGGCATTCTGGGGTCATCCCAGCCTGTAACGATTCCGGCTTCGATCATGGCGCGGAGCTTTCTCTTTGACAAAACAGTATGTGTGATGCCGAGTCTTGCAAACTCGATCTGACGGGGCTTGCAGGGGGCGGAGATGTTGTTTACGACCCAGTCATAAAGGGGTCTGTGAGATTCGAACTCGAGAGAACAGAGTGAGTGTGTGATGCCTTCCAATGCGTCTTCGATAGGATGTGCGAAGTCGTACATCGGATAGATGCACCACTCTGTGCCTGTTCTGTGATGAGGCAGGTGATTGATCCTGTAGATAACGGGATCTCTCATGTTGAAGTTGCCGGATGCGAGATCGATCTTGGCGCGGAGCGTCATCTTGCCGTCCTCGAATTCGCCGGCTCTCATTCTCTTGAAGAGGTCTAAGCTCTCTTCGATAGGTCTGTCACGGTAAGGGGAGGTGGCAGGTGTCTTCGTGTCGCCTCTCATGTCGCGCATCTGGTCAGGTGTAAGCTCGCAAACGTAAGCCAGGCCCTTCTCGATGAGCTCAACTGCAAAACCGTACATCTGCTCGAAATATTCGGAAGCATAGAAGAAACGGTCGTCCCAATCGTGACCTAACCAGTGGATGTCTTCCTTGATGGCTTCAACGAATTCCTCATCCTCTTTGGTGGGGTTCGTATCGTCCATTCTGAGGTTGCAAAGACCGTTATATTCCTCGGCTGTACCGAAGTCGATCTCCAGTGCCTTTGCGTGTCCTATATGAAGGTAGCCGTTAGGTTCGGGCGGGAATCTCGTATGGATCTTCTTGCCGTAAACTCTTCCGCCTTCCTTGAGCTCTTCATCAATGATCTGCTCTATAAAATTCTTGCTTTCTGCCATAAGTAGTTATCTCCAAAATCAAAGTCTTGAATATGCGTAATTAATTCTTCGAAGTGACTCTTCCTTGCCCAGGAGCATCATGACTTCTGCGCATCCGCCGGGCGTTACTGCAACTCCTGCTGCGGCGATACGTACAGGCCACATGACAACTGAGTTCTTAACTTCGAGTCTCTCTGCGAGGTTCTTCATTGCCTCTGTGATGGCGTCCCTGTTCCAATCTGTCTGGTTCAGGATAGGGAGGGCCTTTTCGAGCATCTCTTTGGAAGATTCGATAGTTGACTTGCTCTTCTTGTGCTCGAAAAGCGCGAGGTCAAAATCTTCGTAATTCTTAATGAACGAGAGCTTTTCCGTGATCTCTGTGAACTTTGTGATCCTGGGCTTTAAGAGCTCAGCCAGAAGTTCATAGCTGTCAGGTCTTACGCCTGACTGGTCATAATAGGGTTTGGCTTGGGCGAGGAAATCCTCATCGGACATTGCCTTGATGTGCTCAGCGTTTACCCATGAGAGTTTATCGTAATCGAAAACAGCAGGGGACTTCGAGATACCGTTGATATCGAATGCTGCGATGAGTTCTTTAAGTGAGAAGATCTCCTTGGTATCCTTAGGTGCCCAGCCGAGAAGTGCGATATAGTTGATGATCGCCTCAGGGAGGTATCCTTCGTTTACGAGGTCCATGAATCCTGTGGAGCCGTGACGCTTGGAGAGCTTGGAGATGACCTCGTTGCCTTCCTCGTCAACAGACTTGCCCATGATGAGCGGCAGATGGATGTATGTGGGGATCTCCCAGCCGAATGCCTCATATAGGAGGTTGTACTTAGGCGTAGATGAGAGATACTCACTTCCTCTTACTACGTGAGTGATGCCCATTGTGTGGTCATCGATGACGTTGGCGAAGTTGTATGTCGGGAATCCGTCTGTCTTAAGAAGGATCTGATCGTCAAGATCTTCGTTGGGGAATGTGATGTCACCGTATACCAGGTCATGGTAAGAAGTGGAACCCGTAAGAGGCATCTTCTGTCTGATGACGTAGGGAATGCCGGCATCAAGGTTCTTCTGAATCTCTTCTTCGGAGAGGTCTCTGCAGTGACGGTCATAACCTGTGCCTTCAGGAGCGTTCTCCTTCAGTGATTCGAGGCGCTCCTTGGTGCAGAAGCATCTGTAAGCCTTGCCTTCAGAGACGAGCTTCTCGGCATAGGGCTTATACATATCAAGTCTTTCGCTTTGAACGTAAGGACCGTATTCGCCGCCAATGTCAGGTCCTTCGTCGTGATCAAGACCTGCAAGCTTCAATGTGTCATATATAACTTGAGTAGCACCTTCAACGTAACGTTCACGATCTGTATCCTCTATTCTGAGGACAAATGTGCCGTCTTCATGTTTTGCTGTTAGGTATTCATACAGTGCGGTACGAAGGTTGCCGACATGCATAAAACCTGTAGGGCTTGGTGCGAATCTCGTTCTTATTTTCATACATAACCTCTATTATTAATTTATACCTGAGCGTATATTCTAACACTTTTGTGTTAATATACAAATTGACTTTAGAGAGCGAAAGGAGCCTTAGGCCTTTGGACAGACTTGATTGCAACAGAAGCTGTGACTGCTTTACCGGCAGCGGCATCGCTGACGAATTTGTCGCAGGATATATACTCGAGCAGTATAACAACGAAGATCTGAGCAAAGAGGGCATTAAGGTTGCCATAATCTCAGACAGACAGGTCAGCGGTTATTACTACAATAACTTCGAGAAGCAGTTCGTAATAAGGAACGCTAAGCCCTGCCTGATCACGGTAGAAGCGGGCGAACAGTCCAAGAATCTGTCTCAGGTAAATAACGTCGTTAAGGAGCTTACCGAGTTCGGACTTAACAGTAACGACTGGATAATTGCTTTCGGCGGCGGCGCGGTCATTGATATTGCCGGTTTTGCGGCATCGCTCTGCACTTCGGGAGCAAGATATATCACGGTTCCAACGACTCTCTCTTCCATGGCGGAGACTTCGTGTGCCGATAAGGCTTTCCTCAATTCCGGAAGCCGCAAGAATACAGCATCCGTTGCTGTTGAACAGACTGCCGTATTCATCGATCCTACCTATCTGTCCACGGTTCCCAAGAAGTTTATTCCCAACGGATATGCGCAGATCATAAGATATGCGCTTCTTGCAGACTTCGGGCTCCTGACTGATCTCCTTGAGATATCCGGTTCGAGTCTTTCTGATATCAGGGTATTCCTTAACAGTGTATATGCGGCCAGGGCTGCGATCGACAGGAAGAATCCTGTTCTTCTTACAATGGGCAACGAATTGTCTGACAGTATCGAAGGTTACTTCAGATTCATGAACTATTCGGAGGGTGAGGCTTTGGCGTTAAGTCTTTTCGCGACCGTGCCCGAGAAGGCCAGAACACCCATGGCGGCTATTTATTCCAAGCTGGATCTGCCCACGAGCCTTAAGGGTGTAAGTTTCAATGCGATAATGAATTCACTTAAAGATTCATATGCCAACGGCGCTTCGGCCAATAAACCTCTTGTCTGCTACGAGGAAGAAGACGGCAGGGGAACATGGGCCATCAAGTACCCTACAAAGGATGAAGCGCTCGCTATTCTTGAAGAGAGGCTTAAGATCATCGCCGGCAACTCGTCACCGATTGCCTCAAATGACGGTGAAGCTTAGGTTATAATGTCTAACGTTATGAGAAATGATTTTGTTAAGAAATTAATTGCAGGAACAGCATGCTTGGCGGTAATGGTCCAGCCGCTTATCCTTGGCGGCTGCAAGAATAAGGACAGCGCTTCAGATAAGCCTGCAGATTACGGTACATACGGATCTGACATCGCCCGTGAGATCGCTGCTAATTTCCCGAACAGGAGAGCTTATTCCACAGGTGAGAGCCAGACCGGCAGTTATATCGAAGAGAAGATAAAAGAATTGGGATACGAAGTCGAAGTCCAGACCTTTCAGGGTACTGGCGGCACTTCCAAAAACTATATCGTCAGGGTAGAGGGCACGGGTTTTTATTGTGCCAAGGAAGACGGCACCTTTGTCCTCGAGCACAGGACCGCCATAATCGGTGCGCACTACGATTCTGCTCTTTCCTCTGAATTCACTGAAGAAGAGGAGACTGACGAAGAAGAGTACGACGAGGAAGAATACGACGAAGAATACGATGAGGAATACGACGAGGAGACCGAAGAAACCTCTGAGACCGTCCTCACGTATTCTCACGACGGCATCTCAGATAATGCTTCAGGAACAGCCTGCGTTCTTACGGCTCTTATGGCATTCAAGGAGTATAAGGATGTAGCTTACGACGTCTGGTTCGTATTCTTCGGTGCGAGCTCAGATAACTTTGCGGGTGCTGCTGCATTCTATCAGAGCCTTACTAACGACGAGAAAGAAAGCATTGACGTAATGTATGACATCGACAGCCTCTATGCAGGCGATAAGGTCTATGCATCTTCGGGTTACAGCTCTCTTCGCGAAGGCAAGAGATATGAGATGAGAAGAAAGCTCTATCAGGCTTATGACGTATGCTTCGGCAACACGCTTTATACGAATTACGGTTTCGATCTCTATTACAACGAGTCAGGCGTCAAGGATGACGTCAACGGAGACAAATTAAGGGATATCTTCAACGAGATGCCGAATAAGGTGTCGGATTTTAAGGTATTCGATGATGTGATGATACCTATCGTCTATTTCGAGAGCTACGAATATAACTTCACATCATTGGATCAGATGAAGGAGACCAAGAACTTAAGCCTTCAGGAATATGACGGCATCATCAGGGGAACACCTGCAGATTCCATGGCGCTGCTCGATTCTGTCCTCATCGAAGAGGATAAGGACAGGGACGGTGACGGTGAGATCGACTGCACCGGCGATAAGCTCCAGATCAGGATCAACTGCGTTGCTTTCATCGTTGTTGAATCACTCCTCAAGGGTTCTGACAAGGGCATGACACCTGCGCAGTACGATGTTTACAGGACAGAAGGCACGAAGGAGACAACAGGCGTATCTGAATCAGTTCAGACTTCACAGACTGAACTTACGGCATACACGGCTGAGCCGCCTCTTACATCTGAGACTTAAAGTGTTGCTTCCATAATACGTGCAATCCGTTTGCCCGTTCTTTTGATTATTTGTTATAATAAATAAGATTAGCGTAAGTTTTAAGAAGGACCAGGTCAGATGACTTCCAATGCATCTTTCATCAGCCAGATATTTGAGTTTATAGGCGAGTTGATCAACAGCCTTGATCAGGGCACGCTTTTCTTTGGAAGTGTCTGGGACTTCGTCAGATATCTTATCGATATCATCCTCGTAACTTTCCTTTTCTATACACTTCTTTTGTTTATCAGACAGACCAGGGCCTGGCAGCTCATCAAGGGTATTGTCCTTGTCCTTTTATTTGTCGCGTTCTGCGGACTCATCGGTCTCGACATGGTCGGGTACCTGTTTAACAGATTGCTATACGTACTTGCGATCCTGTTCGTAGTCCTGTTCCAGCCGGAACTTCGAAGAGCACTTGAGACAGTCGGTATCCGTACATCAACTGCGACCAATCCGTTCAGGCACAGCGAAGCTGTAATGACCAAGGAAGAGCTAACTGATTTCATCAAGGAGATCAGTTCTGCCTGCAAGGAGATGTCCAGAACTTATACGGGCGCGCTGATCCTCATCGAGAGGAATACAAGACTTGATGAGCTCTTATCACAGGAAAATGTCGTTACATTCGATTCTGAAGTCACGAGCTCCGTACTTCAGAGTATTTTCTATAAGGGCTCACCGATGCATGACGGCGGACTTCTCATCAGAGACGGCAGGATCATAGCTGCAAGATGTCATGTCCCGCTCTCTGTAACGATGCATTCTCTTGAACGTGCGGGAACCCGTCACAGAGCCGCAGTAGGTGCAAGTGAGATGGGTGATACCGTTGCCGTAGTCGTATCAGAAGAGAGAGGTAAGACCTCGATCGCCGTTAACGGAAGACTCTTTGAGATGAGATCTGCAAAAGAACTCGAAGCAAATCTCTCATATCTTCTCGGCCTCAAGGAATACGGCAGTGCGAAGAAGGGTATATTCGGTAAGCTCTTTTCTAAGAAAGACGACGTCATTGACTATGAACCTGAAGTATTGAGT
Organism: Saccharofermentans sp.; assembly: GCA_024695565.1. The sequence goes on from JAILHX010000103.1 coordinate 7,252, forward strand.
CAGGAAGAAGTAGGCAAGGCAGCTTCGAAGAAGAAAGGCAGCAGTCCCGCGCCTGAATCTGTTGTTCCTACAACTCAGGTTGAGGTTGCAGGTGAGTCATCCGTACCGATCTCTATCCGCACCAAAGCTGCTGACCAGACATCCAACTCCAAGAGAGTAAGCGCCTCCACAAGGGTGCTGTTCCTTCTTATCTCGATATTCATGTCTTTGATCCTCTGGGTCTATATCCAGATCAATACCAACCCTGTTGTTAAGAGGAACATTACGGTCCCCATCAATTCATACGATACCACTGAGCTTCCTGAGAATTACGAAGTCACATTCCCAATCAAGACCATTGATCTTGAGATCGTCGGACGGGCAAGCACGATCAATTCTCTGACGGCTGATGATATCGTAGCTACTGTCGATTATTCGCAGATCACGGAAGGAGTGACGGGTGTTGTCGAGCTCCCTGTTACGATCACTGCTGCTAACGGCAATGTTTATTTCCGTGTTGAGAGCCAGCTCCCTGACAGGGTATCCGTAACCGTTTACTCGCGAAGCTAAACTTGTATTTTATTGCCCGTTCCCGAAAACATAACGGGCTGAAAGGATATAAAATGTTAGAGACAAAAGACCTTATCGATTTGACACACACACTTGCTGCCCCGATCCTCGAAGACAAGCAGTATCCCTGGGAAGCACTCCCGCTCATCAAGGAATTCATCCTGAAGTTAGGTCCCACACTTGACCCCGAGATCTATGAGCAGAAGTCAGAAGATATCTGGATCGCTAAGAGTGCCAAGGTTTTCGATTCAGCTTATATCGCAGGTCCCTGCATCATCGGACCTGAGACAGAAGTCCGTCAGTGTGCATTCATCAGAGGCAGCGCTCTTATCGGAAGCAAGTGCGTGATCGGTAACTCGACAGAGCTTAAGAACGTAATCATCAGCGATAACGTTCAGGTTCCTCACTATAACTATGTAGGTGACTCCATCCTCGGATTCAAGTCTCATCTCGGCGCAGGCGCCATCACTTCAAACGTTAAGTCTGACAAGACTCTGGTTTGCGTTAAGTGCGGTGACGAAGTTATCGAGACAGGACTTAAGAAATTCGCTGCAATCGTAGGTGACAATGTAGAAGTCGGCTGCCAGAGCGTTCTTAATCCCGGTACCGTAATCGGCAGAGGAAGCCGTGTATATCCTCTCTCAAGAGTAAGAGGCGTTATTCCTGAGAAGCACATCTTCAAGGATAAGGATGAGATAGTTCCAATCGAAGATTGATATTAGTTTACTAGGCTTAGGTTCTCCGCGCTTTGCTCGTGCTTAAAACCGCCCAAAAACCAATATCTATCTCAGCAAAAGGGAATAACCAAACAAATTAAAAGGGCACTCGACTCGAGTGCCCTTAATAATTCAATTAGGATTTCTATCAGACTACGCTGTCCTTGAGCCTGTCAAATGCAGCCTTTGCAACCTGTCTTACGTTAGGATCGGAATCAGCGAATGCGAGCTTCTTAACGTATTCTTCGCAATGCTTGGCGTGGATCTCGGCAGCGGAAGTAGCAGCTGCTGCTCTAACCATAGGAGAAGAATCACGCAGGAGAGGAATAAGAGCCATGCCGGTCTCATAAGTGGGGATCATGCCCATAGCCATTGCAACCGCCATTCGAACGTCATCTTCGGAACTGTCGGCATACTTGGTAAGCGCACCTAATTTTCCCTTAGATCCAAGCTTCTGGATTTTTTCTTTCAAAGCGTCCGTACGTCCCATATCGTTAGACTCCTGATTTCGTTAGTTGCTCAACATTATTATAGATTAAATTAAGCAAAAAAACATTAGTGTTCGTAAAATTATCTTAAATTAACAGATTTTGGTATACTTTGCTCTATAATACTTTTGATTATACATTCAACTTTCACAAAAAATGTTTTTATTCTGTGAATTTTGATCGATTATGAGGACAATATTGATGAATAGAATTACGCGTGTAATATCCGTATTTATTACGTCAGGGGCAATTCTGCTTTCTGCGTGTTCAACGAATTTGGGACCTGAGACACTTCCTTCGACAACGGCATCTGAGACCGAGATCGAGACAGAACCAGTAATTACTACTGAAGAGATTCCTGAACACTCTGAACCGTTCAGTCAGGCAATTATCATCGGCAGTATAGTTGAGAGCAACGGCGCATTATCAATCGAAGGAACGAAGCTCGTTAACAGCATGGGAGACGAAGTCGTTCTCAAGGGAATCAGCACGTACGGAATTGAAGAATGCGGTGATTTCTTTACTTCTGAAGTCGTTAAGACTTTGGCTGAAGACTGGGGCTGCGATGTCTTAAGGATCGCCATAACAGGCAACAGCGAATCCGAAGACGGTTATATCGCAGATCCTGACCAGTATTTTGACAAGGTCTGCAAGCTGGTTGATATGTGTGTGTCACAGGGTATCTATGTGATCGTCGACTGGAACGTGCAGTACGGTGAGGACATGGAAGCTACCAATGAAGCAGCTGTCGATTTCTTTTCAAGATTATCTGCGATCTATACCGATACTCCTAACCTCATTTATGAGCTCAACAACGATCCTGTAATTGCAGTTGATGACGAGTCAGCTGATAGCGATGCTGATGAGGCTGATACTGATGATGAAGATACTGATGATGAGGATGACGAAGGATCTGAAGACGAAGAAGAGTCTGATGAAGATGAAGAGGAGATCTTAGATCCCGAGACTGAATGGGATGAATATATCAAGCCTCTGGCTGAAGAAGTTATTGATGTTATCAGAGAAAACTCAGAGAGCAGCGTGATCATTATCGGTGCACCCGGTTATGGACTCGATATCGATGTCGCAGCATGGTATCCGCTTGACTATGACAACATCGCTTATGGCTGCCGCTTCTATTCCGGCAACAACAAGAAGGAATTAAGAGAGAAGATAATCGAGGCTCTGGACTACGAAGCCTGCGTGTTTATCACAGAGTGGGGCTTAAGCGACAGAGAGGGCATGGGAGGAATCTTCATCGAAGAGAGCGTTGAATGGATCGACTTCATCGATGAACAGGGAATCTCATGGTGCAACTATGCGATCGGAACTGAGAGGATAGATGACAATAACGCGCTCCAGCTCTTCAACGACAGATACACTGATGACCAGAAGTATTATGGTCACTGGCCTGACGGTCTGCTCTCATACTCAGGGTCTTTTGCCAGAGAACAGTTCCTCAAAGTCGATGAGACTCCTGAAGATGACATCGACGAGACCGAGCCGACTGAAACGAGCGAGGAGTAAGTAATAGCTTTGCTGATGTCCAGACCCGGTTACAGTGTGTCGCCTCATCGAAAAAGATATGAGATGCTTGCTTTGGATACCGAGCATTTAAGACTTGCAGTGCTCCGCAAGAGCGAGGCTCCCAGAGCATGTGAATACTTCATCAGGAACAGGGACTTCCACAAGCAGTTTTCGCAGACTCATACAGACGATTATTTTACGGTTCCAGTACAGAAGAAATACTTATCTTACGACTGTGAATCGTTTCTGGAAGGCAGTCTGGTTCCTCTCTGGATAACAGAGAAGGGGAGCGACAGGCTTATAGGCAGAGTTTCCTATTTTAATTTTGCCTATGGCGGCATGATGTCATGCGCCGTCGGTTATCATCTGGACAAAGATTATGAGGGCAAAGGGATAATGAGCGAAGCTTTGAAGTCTTCTCTGGCTTTTGTTTTCGATGAATATAAGCTGCACAGAGTTGAGGCATTCATCCTTCCTGAGAATGAGAGGTCGGTCAGGCTCGTTCAAAGAGCCGGCTTCACTTATGAAGGTCAACGGAAATCTTATATGCACATCAACGGTAAATACAGAGACCATGAGGCTTTCTATATCCTTGAAGATGACATGTAATTGAGGGAGATATAAGGCAATTTGCGGAATAGGGCATATAATTGACTGAACTTGTAACAAAAATAAAATATATTTACGAAGAAAGTATGTAATAATATTGTAAACGAGTATGCGGAGGTGATTTTTGTGAATAGAAAGAGATTTACAACTGCACTTATTGCTTCAATGATGATTGGCGTTATCTGCCTTGGCGCAGTAGCCTGCAAGAAACAGCCCGATCCTTCTGCGAGCGATTCTGCAGTATCTTCTGAACAGACAACAACTACCACCACAACTGCCCCCACAACTACTCTTACAGAATGGACAGGCCCGCTTACTAATTCACAGGAGATCACCTGGACAGAAACACAGCTCGATCAGCCTACGACATACTATGTTAAGGTCAGCCAGGGCGAGTTCCTTAATGTCAGGGAAGGACCCGGAACAGAGTTTAAGTGTGTTGCCAAGTTCACCAGAGGTCAGACTGTTGTAGTTGTTGCCAGAGCAAACAACTGGTACAAGACAGAAGACGGATTCTACGTATTCCAGGATTACCTTACAGGCACAATGCCTACCTGATGATTAACGCAGAATTATCTGTTGATTATTTTCAAACCTTAGTGTAATATACATAGGCACTTAGTTAAGTGTCGCATATGCGAGTGTAGTTCAATGGTAGAACTTCAGCCTTCCAAGCTGACCACGTGGGTTCGATTCCCATCACTCGCTCCAGGGTCATTAGCTCAGCTGGATAGAGCAACAGCCTTCTAAGCTGTGGGCCGGAGGTTCGAGTC
>JAILHX010000139.1 GCA_024695565.1 Saccharofermentans sp.
AGGAGACCTGGACATCATAAAGAAGGATATAATCGGTAATCCGGAGCTGGAGATCAGCGTTGCCGAGATGTCTCAGAAAGTAAATATAAGTTCTTATCATCTGATAAGGAAGTTCTCGAATGAGAACGGCCTTACGCCACACAAGTTTCAGATGCAGTGCCGTATAAGAAAGGCTCAGGAACTTTTAAGAGAAGGCCATAAAGTGACTGAAGTGGCCCAGATGGTGGGCTTTTGTGACCAGAGTCATCTAGACCGTGTATTCCGCAAGCAGGTGGGGATCTCCCCTGAAGAATATATGAAGTCCGCAATTTTATCCAAGGCTGAATAAATCCTGACTGATATGCTCTTTTCATAAATTGCTGCATGCAGCATGAAAGAAAGGATCATATTATGAAAAGCGAAGTATTTGAAGCATTTGACAATGGGAAACTTGAGATCCCAAGAAAGACAATTGAATTTAAGGACATACCGTGGTCTGCGCATCCCGTGTTCGCAGGAGTTGAATTAAAACACATTGTAAGGGCTGCTGAGACGGACGGCGCCTACAGTTACCATCTGGTACGCATTGCTCCCAATTGCAGTATTAAGGACCATATCCACGATCCCCAGCTTGAGACACATGAAGTTATCGCAGGATACGGTAAATGCGTTAACGGCGGAACGGAGATCGAATATAGAGCCGGAGTTGTATCGATAATGCCGGCAAGAGTTCACCATGAGGTTCATGCAGGAGAAGATGGGCTTTATCTTTTTGCCAAGTTTATGCCTGCTTTATGCTGAAATTAAGCTTTCTGTTAATGCTATACTTACGCTGTCCGGGCACTGATCCGGATTCTCTGACGGAATAAGAGACAGAATATTTTTTGGTTGTAACGGATAAGGGAGATCAGTTTGGAATTATGAAAAATATTTTGGGATTTGGGAATAGAACCGTAAAGGCAGCAGTTTGCATCCTGCTTGCTTCAATGAGTCTGATGTTATCCGGGTGCAGTAATGTTATTCATGAGGTAGACAGAGATGTTTTCGGGCCCAGTGCTGTCAATGATTTTATTGATCTGACGGGCAAGGATCTCGATGAGATAACCGAACTTGTATGCGATCCGGGTGAGGATGCTTGTATCAGCAGCACCCGTTATGACAAACTCGGGAAACTCAAAAACCTTGAGTCAGTAACTCTTGTAGGAATAGGCTCTGAGACGGATGCACAGAATATTATCGAAGAGCTTACAAAACTGGATAATCTTAAGTCGGTCACTATAAAAGGTTCCAGGTTAGGTTCCATAAGCAAACTTAAGGATATTAAAAGCCTTGAGGAGCTTCACCTCATAACAGGTATTTATTCAAGTGACAGATACAAGATAAGTGATCTTGACGAGCTTTTTGAGATAAAGAATCTCCGTGTGCTTGACCTTCAGAATGTATTCTTTGATGTCCCGGTCCTGAGAGGTCTTGATAATCTGGAGGAACTGACGCTCTCGTCTTATGATATGCATGAGGTTCCCTATGAGACGGCAAACTGGGGCAGGCTTAAATATCTGTCATTTGAAGCGACCGGCATCAGCAAGATAGATGACAGGATCTTAAGTGAACTCAATAGTCTTGAGACGCTCGACATCTCATATTCCGCCATTGAGGATGTAAGTTTTGTTCTTGATCTCCCCGGACTAAAAGATTTTTCTTATCGTAAGCACAGCATTCATGAAGTTGATATGGAGGTTCTTAAACAACACCCGAATTACGATGAATTGTGGATTGCAGACTGAACTGACCTCGTATTTTCGTTATACACTTTAAGACCGTCTGTTCCGGATATGGAACGGACGGTTTTTGTTTGAAGAAGATTTCATGGTTAGATTATCTGTATCCCGCATGGGAATGAAGTGATCTCCATCATGATGTCCGCCATTTCCTTGGGACTTTTGCGGGGATGTTCCTGGCACCATAATTCGGTTACGTGCCAGAATCCTGCGGTCCTGTATGCGAAGTGATATTTGTATTTGGAGTTTTCCTTTTGCTTTGCATTTGCTTTAGGATCAGTCTGGGATGACATCATCAATACGAGCGATTCGAATTCACTAGCGAAACGGTACATTATGCCTGATTTGTTAAGGATCGAGAGCATGTTCATGTTCTCATTCCAGAACGAGAAATATACGATGCAGAATTCACGGAAATCTTTGGGCGAGCGGGCTGCTATGTAATTGGAAAACTGGGTGGCGCACCCCTTGAAGCAGTGATGAAGTATCTCATC
>JAILHX010000001.1 GCA_024695565.1 Saccharofermentans sp.
GAGATAACGGTCAAGCTGTCTTAAGCCGATAGCGGCAGTGATGTCGGTCATGTTTGATTTATACCAGGGACCAACAACATCGTATTCCCATGCGCCGACTTTTGTCTTGGCAAGAGCATCTTTGCTCTGTCCGTGAAGAGATAGGAGCTGATACATTTTATAGATCTCGGCATTATCAATGCCCTGCTTATCAGTCCAGGTAGATGCACCGCCTTCAGCAGTCGTGAAATTCTTTACGGCGTGGAATGAGAAAGAAGTGAAGTCTGCGATAGCTCCGCAATATTTTTTTACGCCCTTAATCATTCGGCTAGCGCCTAACGAATGTGCATCATCAGCGATAACTGCAACCCGTCCGATTGATTTCTGTATTCTAGATGAGAGATCACCAAGCATTGTGCCGTCGCTTGATTTTGGCGTAAAGATATCCTTTTTCTTCTCTACAATCTCGAATACCTTATCAAAGTCACAAACAATACCTGCAATATCAACAACGATAATTGCCTTAGTTTTGTTTGTTATCGCATTCTCCAATGCTTCGTAGTCCATCTCGGGAGCATGAGTATCATTATCTCCGTCTTTCTGGATGTCAACGAACTTAACTGTTGCGCCGCAGTGAATAACAGCTGACGCTGAAGCAGTATATGTGTATGCAGGTAAGATTACTTCATCACCAGGACCAATACCTAATACTCTGAGATTGAGTTCTTCTGCTGCTGTTGCAGAGCTTAAGCAAACTAATCTATTGCTGTACTTGCCTGGCTCACGCTCAGTATCTATGTCGTTATTTCCGGTCTCAATGTAAGCAGCAAGTCTTCTTTCCAGGAGTTTTACTCTAGGACCGGTCGTAATCCATCCGCTTCTTAATGTCTCAACTACTTCCTTGATTTCAGATTCGCTGATATCCGGTGGCGAGAAAGGAATGGACTTCTTGCCGTCAGTGGTCTTTGCACCGGGAGCTGCTGAGATAACGTCAGCCAATGAATCCTCAACACCCTTATAAGAAAGGAACGAAGTGTAATCTCTGCAGCTTAACTGCTTAAACTTACAGTAGTCGTAGATATATTCTCTTAACTTACTGTCGATATTGCCGTCAGCAATAAATACTGCCTTGATCTGATGCTTTTTAACAATATATTCGAATTCTTCACTGCCATATACAGGTATGCCATCCATCATCTTACCGGCATCGATGTCCCTACAGTCCATTACCGCTACCGGTCTGAATTCAACCCCTATAGTAAGGAGCTTTATCATCTGTGAGCCGTTCTCTTTAGTTCCGATTACCAAAGCATTGCTTGCCTTCGACTTGCCGTACGCACGCTTCTCAAGAACGGCAAATCTGTATGCGAATCTGATCAAGGCAACCAGGAAGATCTGAGCAAAAGCACCCATAACATAGTATGTAATAGGCATTCGCTCAAAGAATAAAACTGTTCCTAAAACGTGTATTGCTGTAGTGATCAGGTTAGCAAAGAATATCCTGTTAACGTCACCGATACCGGCGTATCTCCACATTCCGCCGTAGAGCTTAAAAAAGAAGAACACTACGATACACGACATTGTATAAAACGGAGCAAAGTGAATGACTGTATACATATAGTCATTGATCTGCGGATCCAGCCTGTTTGCGATAGTGAACCTCAAGACCAATGAAAGAACATATGCAGCGTTGACCGCGATAATATCGAGGAAAAGAATGAATGCGTCGTATTTAAGGAATCTTTTAATCTTGTCCATAATGATTTGAATGTGAATTATTGTTGTTTGGTTTTTTTTATAGGCTTGCGCACACGAAGCTAGCGCTTCGCAATTAGTTAATTGACATCTGAACTCTCCTGACGCGCACGAAGGCGACGATCAAACAACTTCAGAATAATGTGCCTAATAAATCTAATAAATTATAAATTAAATATTTATATTATTATAGGAAACTATTTGACGATTTTTTAATCAATAAAAATAACAGTAAACGCCTTTATTTGTCGTTTTGCACTAACACGTTTTAGAGACACTTTACTTATTAAAATTTTTATGCGATGTTTTATCGCAATAAAGCTTAACCTTCCGTATTTTCATCAGATTCTTCGTAGAAAAGAGCGATGACCTTACGCTCAAGGTCGTCCTGATCGACATAATATTCACGGAAGGGCCTGTCCTCACCCGCTTCAAGCATTTCCCCCTGAGTTTTAAGTGTTCCGAGATCCTCGTACTCACTAAGCTGATCAGCAAAATCCGCTAAAGCATTAGCAGTCATGTCGCTTACCATGTAATCTGACAACGACAATACCAGATTAAGCGCAAAACCTTCTTCTGTATGCATCTTTTTCTCTGCTTGCTGCTTCCAGGAATCAAAGAATATCTGCTGTCTCTGCATACGGAATTCGTTGGTATCGTTCTCAAGACTCATACGTGATCTAACAAAAAGCTCTGCCTGATTGCCCTGAAGCTGAATAGTCTTACCCTCAACAAAAGATGGATCTACAGTCTCAAGTCCAGCAGGAACAGTAACGTAAACGCCGCCAACTTCTTCGTTCAAGACTGTTATTGCTGACATATTAAGAGAAATGTAGTGATCGACAGGAACATTGAATAATAACCCGGATACCGCATCAGCTGTATTAAGGCATCTTGCAGTCTCACTCTTACCATAACCGTGAGCTAAGCAGATCTGAACCGTGGCAATCTCATCCTTCGTACCGTCAGCAAAATAAGTCTGAACACCGGTCATGGTATCACGATTAAGCTGTATTGCCTGATAAGTCTTATTCTTGTGGTCAATGGCGAATACATATAATACGTCAGCCTGTGAATTGTTGATTTCAAACTGTGTATCACCTATTTGTTCCTGATTATCTATACCCATGACAAGTATAACTTCCATATCTTCACGGAACTGATAGTTTTTTCCATCAAAATACAAAACAGGGGCCTGTTTTGTCTGACCAGCATATGTAGTCATATCAGTATTACTGCTGTTACGGCTGCTTATCATCTTACTGACAGCTAAAACAGCGCACAAAAACGCACACACTGTTAAAACCAGTGCAATTGCCTGAATTATATTCTCTTTTTTCTTTTTCTTAGACATATCGCAATATTATCAAAAAACGGCGGCTTCAAATGAAACCGCCGGAAAACTCATTTACATAATTAACAGATCACTTGGAAGCCTTCTTAGCGCGAATTGCAAAGATCGCACCGCAAGAAACAAGAGCTACTGAAATCATTGCAATATAAGCAGGTGCAGACTCACCGGTTTGAGGTGAAGAAGCAGTTGTCTTACCGGCATAAATACCGAAAGGTGAGAAGTCAGTGATGTTGTTAATATACACTTCATGTGCAGGACCCAAACAGATTTCAAAATAAAAACCGCTAGAACCCTTATGAACTACGATCGCATACTCATCAGCAGCTAAAGGAATCGGGAAATATACTCTATGAGGACCACGTCCCTCTAGATCATAATCAACTGTGGTATCTCTATGTACCTCATAGCCAACTTTATATTTTAAAGTTTCAAAAGGAACACCCTTAGCCTCAACAGTTTCCTTAAGTCCGGGTACCTGACTTAAATCCCAACCGGGATTTTCCATCTCTACGCCCTGGAAGTATTCACATACATCAACACCATTCTTATCTTCGACATGCCATACACCAGAACAAGGACTTGCAGCCAATACAGATACACTAAAAATAGATAGTACTATTGCTACAATTGGAAAGATAAAAAGCTTCTTCTTATACATAGATCACACTTCTCCTAGACCACACTTGTCCAACATAAATACACAATTGTGACTAATATAGCACAACATTTGATTATGTCAACTCTCTGCCTATTACCAAAAATCTTTGAGTCCGGTCTGTCCTAAGACATGTTGATAAAACCAATATCCTGTCCCCAAACACAGGCTTGCCGTCATTAACTAGCTGCACTTCACTTCCTGATGAGGAATAAACACTGTTAATGAAATCGTTATAACCTGCTTCAATATTGAAATTATTATAGTATAAAATATGTTTCTTATTATACGGAACTGTTGCAATTACGTGATAAATCTTTGTCTCATTGGGCAAATAGATTACGATATACTGTGAATCACTGACTATGTCGAGGTCATCAAAAGTAGCCTCAAGATTACCGAACATCGATCCGTCGCTCTGTCTGTGACCGTAGATAACGGTGCACGGATCGCTGAAATCAGTACCGTTATACTGACCTTCAATAAAAAACGAACCGTTTCTGTCATATTCTCCCGTAGGCCCGTGTTCAAGATAATAACTGTCGTCAGAAGAGCTTCTTAAGATTGGCTGGCTGATATATGGATTAGTCATATAGATCCAGCCGACGATCTCAGGATTAGCGGCCTGCAGCTCATCAAAATTTATAGGACTTACATATTCATACTGTTCACCGGCTTTATCGCCAGAATTGTTTGCCGTAGGAAGAATATCGACTTCAATCTCACTTGGCAGCGAAGGATATGTAAAATCAATGTATGTTTCAGTTGGAGCTGTCTTCGGTGGAGCAAAATAGCCGTTTGCCCAGAAGAAATATACTAAAAGAACAGCGCCGGATATAAACATGATCGCACTTAATATGCTCCATACGATTTTTTTGTTCATGCTCGTTCATTCACTCCTTTTAAAACGCTGCCTCGAAGATCCTCTGACCTGTATGCACAATGTGATCCAAGTGACCCTTTTTATCTTTATTCCCGATTATTCCGACTGCCTCTGCAATATTGGGCCGCCTAGAATCAAGATTATGACTGTCCGATGCTATAAGATCAACATAGCCTTTTTTCAGCATCTTTATAGCCTTTGTCTGTGTTCTGCGCCCGATAAAGAACTCGGCATTGCACTGGATAAGCAGGTCCGGATTCTCTAGCAAACGCCTAACAAGACGTTTATCCTGATCTAAGTATCTCTCGATGTGCGCGATTATAACATTAAGACCCGTTACTTGTGAAATCTCTTCGACCTCATCGATCATATATGGCTGCAGATCACGGAAAGGCAACTCTATAAGAATATAATAGCTTCTTCCAATGCAGAGTCTTTCTAAATCCTTAATCCTGCTTATTCCTCTGAAATAATGAACTTCTGCACCAACAGTATATTGAGGGATAACAGGGAGACTCTCAAGTTCAGCTTCTAATTCTGCGAGCGCCTTAGCTCTTCTGTTAATGAAAGTTTCAGGAGAACACATGTCCGCATAAAAATGAGGTGTAAAGACTATGCCTTCAACGCCCTGCTCTACAGAGCGTCTTATCATCTCAAGCGACATAGCAACATCCTTGCTGCCGTCGTCAATCCGCGGGAGCATGTGACAATGTACGTCAACCATCAAAAATCAGGGCTTATACTTCTTGCTTACAGCAGCATAGTTGTACTTATATTTATACTTATTACCATAACCGTACTTATTCTTCTTGAACTTAGAGACGGCACTGTTGTAAACGAATCCGATGACCTTTGCGCCAACAAGCTCACATTGTCTCAATGTGTAATCCAGGTCAGAGGAGATCGTATAGTCGTTTCTGACAACGATAACCAGTCCGTCCGTAGCTTTGGACGCAACAAGAGCATCAGAGACCTCGCCGACAGGCGGAAGGTCCAAAAGAACGACGTCGTAGGTTTCAGATAAGTTATCGATTAGATTTATGAATGCGGGAGAGCCTAAAAGCTCGGAAGGATTCGGCGGGATATCACCTGCCTGAACAAAGTCGAATCCTTTGATAAGTACATCTTTATGAAGCGTTGCCTTCTCACTGTTGATTCCTGCAAGAAGATTGGAAAGTCCTGTAGTCTTGGGAAGACCTAGTTTTCTTCTAAGTGTAGGAAGTCTAAGGTCACACTCGACAAGAATAACCTTCCTTCCGCTCTCAGCTATGGAATACGCCAGATTTATTATGGTCAGTGACTTGCCCTCGCCGTGTACCGAGCTCGTAATACCAATAACTCTGGCGTTACGGTCGTTACGCTTAGTACAGAACATAAGATTGGTTCTTAAGAGGTTATATGACTCACGGCCTTCGAAGTTGAGCTTGGAGCCGATGATAGAGGCGTTGTTCTCATTACTTTCCGGTTGTTTTCTCTTTTTACTCTGCACCATTTAAGCCTCACTTCCCTTATTCTTATCCTTCTTTTCCTTCGAAGCATCAGAACTTGCTGAAGCTGTGTTTGATTTCTGTCGAACCTTATTGCTGGAACCTGCATAAGCTTTGACAAAACTATAGTAACCGCCTGTAGAATTATCAGTAAGATCCGGTATAGTTCCAAGAACAGGAATATCCTGGTACTTCTCTAAAAGGAATTCCTCTTCTCTGATAGTAGTATCCATAAGAGAACTCAAGATGATGAAACCGCAAGAGATGACAAATCCTATAAGCATACCGATCGCAGTATTCTTCAAATAGCTTGGAGATGAAGGTGATCTTGCAATGACAGCATAATCAATAACGTTAACAGAAGATCCTTCAACGATACCGGAGATACCTGATCTCTCATCTACCATGACCTCAACTATCCTGTTGCAGATAAACGCAGCCATCTTAGGGTCAGGATCTGAAACAGTGATCTTAAAAACAGGAGTATTGCCCTCAGAACTACCAGTGACTTCGCTGCTTAACTGTTCATAAGAATAAGGAAGTTCTCCTTCTTCAATAACCCGCTCTAGCGTTGTACGGCTCTTGAGGATGACAATATATGTATCTATAAGTGAATTTGACGCGTTAATATCACCTGATGTAATGCTTAACTTGGTTGAACCGATGTCCAGTGAATTATTATTTACATAAAGCAGTGCTGATGACTGGTACATAGGAGTAATAAAGAAGAATGTATAAATAAAGAATAATGCACCGCCTGCTATTGCTGCCGTAACGATTATCCATGCTCTCTTCCAAAGTACAGTAAGGAGTTTAAGAAGATCTATCTCTTGTATTCCCTGCTTATCAAGCAGATTATTGGCCATTTATCAGACTACCTCATAGAATTTTTATAATTTCTAATAATTTACGACTTTAATACTTTATCATAACTTATCTCAATTTCTATTGTAATTTTTTACAATGAATATCATTTATGTTAAATAAGTGCGGTCAATTATACCAAACAGATTGATAACAATGCTTAATTACAGATAGACAACAAATAAATAATCCCGTTTCGCTGAATTTTCTTATAAACAACAAAACGGGATTAAAATACTTACAAATAGTTTGTTATGAGATCTTGTCCAAAGCCTGCTTGAGATCAGCGATGATATCATCAGGATCTTCCAGACCGACAGAGAATCTGATGAGATCGCCGGGGATTCCTGCTTCTGCGAGCTGCTCATCTGAGAGCTGTCTGTGTGTATGTGATGCGGGATGCAGGAGCAAAGTCTTGCAGTCAGCAACGTGTGTAGCAATCGTAGCGAACTTCAGAGAATCCATGAACTTGATGGAGGCCTCTCTTCCGCCCTTCACGCCGAAGCACATTACGCCGCAGGTTCCCTTCGGGCAATACTTCTGAGCGAGCTCATACTGCGAGTCAGTCTTAAGTCCGGGATACTTGACCCATGCGATGCGTTCGTCAGATGCTAAGAACTCAGCAACTTTCTGTGCATTAGCGCAGTGACGAGCCATACGTACAGGAAGTGACTCGAGACCGATCTGGATGTAGTAAGCATTCTGGGGAGACTGGATGGAACCGAAGTCTCTCATGAGCTGTGCTGTTGCTTTTGTGATGTAAGCACCCTTGCCGAACTTTGTAGCATAAGTAATTCCGTGATAAGAATCGTCAGGTGTGCAAAGACCGGGGAACTTCTCAGCATGAGCCATCCAGTCGAAGTTACCTGAATCGATGATGGCGCCGCCAACGGAAGATGCGTGACCGTCGATGTATTTTGTTGTTGAATGAGTAACGATATCGCAGCCGAATTCGATGGGACGGCAGTTTGCAGGTGTTGCAAATGTGTTGTCGATAATGAGCGGAATGCCGTTATTGTGAGCCAATGCAGCAAACTTCTCAATATCAAGGATATCAACAGTAGGATTTGTGATCGTCTCACCAAATACACACTTTGTATTAGGACGGATATACTTCTGGAGTTCTTCAAGAGGAAGTGTCTGGTCAACGAATGTGCACTCGATGCCCATCTTCTTGAATGTAACGCCGAAGAGGTTATATGTGCCGCCATAGATATTTGTGGAAGCGATGAAGTGATCACCTGCTTCGCAGATATTGAATACCGCAAAGAAGTTGGCTGCCTGACCGGAGCATGTGAGCATTCCTGCAACGCCGCCTTCCATAGCAGTAAGCTTTGCAGCTACGTAGTCATTTGTAGGATTCTGAAGTCTGGTATAGAAATAACCGGAAGCCTCCAGGTCGAAGAGCTTGCCCATGTCTTCAGAAGTAGCATACTTCCATGTGGTGCTCTGATAAATAGGTACCTGTCTGGGTTCACCATTACCCGGTGTGTAACCACCATGAAGTGCGATTGTTTCAACTGTGCTCATTTAAGTCTCCTTCTTTCCTATTATTATTCTTCATCACCTGAGATGGCGAGTGATTCGATGTAAACCGACGGGGTAAAGAACTCACCCTCACCGGAAGGCACGTTAATTATATCATTGCCAACTAGTTTAATGGACTTGATCACTTCATAGAAATTACCTGCTACAGTTATCTGCTCAACAGGTCTTCCCTGCTTACCGTTCTCGATGAGATAGCCTTCGCAGAGAAGCGAGAAATCACCGCTTATGGCATTTACTCCGGCATGAAGACCGGACAGATCGGTAAGAACGATACCTTCGCCAACTTCCTCAAGAAGTTCTTCGTAATTCTTAGAACCGGCTTCAACGATAAGATTCGTAGGCATCTCGGAAACAGCGCTGCCGCCTCTGAAGCCGTTGCCTGTCGAGCTTCTTCCTGCCTTATTGGCTGACTTAAGGTCATATAAAGCTGTAGCAAATACACCCTTATCGATAATAGCCTTTTCGGTTGTAAGTACGCCTTCGTCATCGAAAGGAATCTTGGTCAGAGCTTTCTCATACATAGGGATCTCTCTTAAGGTAAAGACGTCAGATGCGATCTTCTCGCCTTCCCTGTCTGCAAGAAGTGACAATCCCCTCTGCATGGTTGTAGCCATGAAGTTTCCGAAGAAGACCATAAAGAACTGCTGGAACGCCTCACACTTAAGAACAGTCTTATAGTTGCCTGACTTGCAGGACTTGGCGCCCATCTTGCCTATGAGGTTCTCCTTGAATTTAGCAAGGAACTTATCCATATCGAAGTCATCGATATCCTTGCCGATCCAATAATGACCGCCGCTCTTAACACTGCCGTCTGCATCGGTAGCACGGGCAGAAGCCATGAGCGAGATCCCGTCGGAATCCCTGTAAGAATGAAGTCCCTTGGAATTGATAATGAGATAAGGTCCTGTGCTGCAGGTGATCGTAAGAAAATCGACCGCATCGATCCTGGAATCCAGAGCAAGGATAGCCTTCTCAAGCTTAAGACCGAGCTCTGAAAAACTCTTATATGTATTCTTGTTAAATCCTTCCGATAACTGTGAATAGTACAGATTCTTATTGTTCTCATCACAATAGATGAACTGTGGATCCTCGTCATTTAAGACTTCGCAGTTCTCAATAGCAGACTTCAGGAGATAATCAATATTGGAATCGTCAAGGATATTAGTTGAACAATAACCCATCTGACCGTTCTTAAGTCCCCTGAATGAGAGAGCCGAAGTTGCACTGTTCTCGTAGCTTGATACCTCTCCGTTAAGGATGTCGATACTCATGGAACTCTCAGTAACAAAAGATGCTTCGCACTCTTCAAAGCCGTATTCCATACCTGCCTTGACGAGCTTATCCATAAACTTTTCAGCTGTTTTAATATCCATTATTCCCTACCTCCTACAAGAATAGAAGATACTCTGATGGTAGGCTGTCCTACTGTTACAGGAACGCCTCCCGAGACAGATCCGCACATGCCGGCAGAAAGAGCCAAGTCATTACCGACCATATCGATATTCTTCAGTATCTCCTGACCCTTACCGATAAGAGTAGCGCCTCTTACAGGCTCAGCTATCTTACCGTCACGGACCATGAATGCTTCATTAACTGCGAAGTTGAAATCGCCGGTAGAAGTGTCTACTGAACCGCCGCCCATCTGTGTGCAGTAAAGACCGTATTCTGTATTTGCAATGATGTCCTTAGGATCAGATTCGCCGTTACAGATGTATGTATTGCTCATACGTGATGTAGGAGCATATGAGTAATTCTGTCTTCTTGCGCATCCCGTCGGCTTGCAGTTCATACGGCGCGCGCCAAGTTCGTCTACGAGATAGTTCTTAAGGATTCCGTTCTCAATGAGAAGGAGATCAGAAGATGCATTGCCTTCATCATCTGTCGCATAAGAGCCCCACTCTCCTTCAATAACCGCATTATCACGTGCACTAACGATCGAAGATGCGATCTGCTCGCCCTGCATATCAGTAAAATATGAATTCTTAATACCTACTGAAGTAGCTTCGAGTGCGTGACCGCAGGCTTCGTGGAAGATAACTCCGCCGAATCCGTTGCCGAGGATTACGGGCATCTTTGCTGAAGGAGCATAGCCTGCATTGACCATGCGGATAGCGGTATCACAACATTCTTTAGTCTTGTCGATGATCGGATATTCATTGATGAACTCATATCCTCTCATCGTTCCCGGAGCAACTCTGCCGCTCTGCTTCTCATTATCCTTTGTAGCGATAGCTTCAACCGATAATCTGATCCTTTTAGTCGTATCTTCAACATTTACGCCGCGTGTATTGATGACGCGCGCTGTTCGGACTGTAGATGCGATGCTGCCTGCAACCTGAGTGATCAGGGGGCTGTAATTCATCGCATAATCTGAAGACTTGCGGAGGAAATCAACATAGTCCTTCTTCGATACGGACATAGGATCGATCTGAACCGAAGTCTTAGTGGTGGAACATAAAGCTGCAATCTCAGCAATTGCGCCTTTGTCATTTCCCTTGATCGCAGCAGCTGCTTCCTTGGCAAGCTTTAACAACACTTCTATATCGTTGTCGCTTGAATAAACATAAACGGAATTAGTTCCTGCCAGAAGTCGGATACCCGTACCTGAATCAAATCCGGTTGCCGCGCGGATAACCTGTCCGTTCAAAAGAGAAACAGACTTAGCTTCCGTGACTTCCTGGAACACTTCGGCAAAATCTGCCGTAGTTGACATTGCCTGCTCTAATATCCTCAAGCAATCGCTGTCATTAAACATAAATGAACCTCTTTCTAAATAGTTAAGGGATATCTGAGATATCCCTTTTCTTATCAGTATCTCTTTATCTTCTTAGAAGTGTTCTTCTCAAATTCAGTCATTCTCAGGACTGTCTTCTTGATCTTCTTATAGCTCTCGAGCTTCTCGTTAGTCTCAGCTACAACATCCTTCAGGATCTCCATGATCTGGTCTTCAGAAGGATCCGTCTCGATACCGAGCTTAGCCTTGATCTCTTCAAGATCAGGATAGATCGTAGCAGTGATAACGATATCGTCCTTAACCTCGTCGTTAACGCCGGATACGACAGACTCTGCTACATAAGGGCTGAGTGACAGGAGATATTCGATCTCCTCAGGGAATACGTTCTTACCGTTCTTGGCGATAATGACGTTCTTCTTACGTCCTGTGATGATGCAGAAGCCGTCTTCATCAATATAACCTAAGTCGCCTGTGTGATAGTAGCCTTCGCTGTCAAGCGCAATAGCAGTATTCTCAGGATCGTTATAGTAACCGAGGAAGTTGTTGTCACCCTTGGAGATGAACTCACCGATACCGTCTGAATCAGGATCAAGGATCTTAACGTCGCACCCCGGCAAAGGAAGTCCTGCAGCATGATTCTTAAATGCAACATCACGGTTTAAGGCCAGGATAGGAGCGCACTCCGTAAGGCCGTAGCCCTGAACGCAGAGGAATCCGATATCCTGGAAGAACTTTAAGATCTCGGGATTTACCGGAGCGCCGCCCAGGATGATGAGTCTCATTCTGCCGCCGAAAACATCGTGGATCTGCTTGAAGAGCTTTCTTCTCATCTTGTTGGACAAATGCAGGGCATTGGCAAGCTTTATGCCGTTCTGAAGTTTTTTGGCCTTCTTGGGATCAGCCTTAACGCCCTTCATGATCTTCTTATAGAACAGCTCGAGCATAACAGGAACCATGAGGATCGCAGTAGGCTTTACTTCCTGGATATTCTGGGCGATGTACTTAAGTCCTTCGCAGATTGCAACAGTCGTACCTCTGTAGACCTGGCCTAAGAAGCCGCAGGTACATTCATAAGTATGATGCAGAGGAAGTACAGAGAGCCAGACTTCATTCCTGTCGATATAGAGCATCGAGAACATGGACATGAGGTTCTTGCAGATATTTCTCTGGCAGAGCATAACTGCCTTGGACTTAGCCGTTGTACCTGATGTGAACAGAAGGATCGTCATCTCATCAGGATCGATCGTAGCCTCCGTGAAGATCATATCTCCTTCGGCAAGCTTCTTCTCACCTATCTTGAGACAGTCGTCATAATAAAGGAATCTGTCATCATCGACCTGATCCATGCAGATCCAGTACTTAACTGTATCAACCTTGCCATAGACCTGATTAACAATGCCCATCTTGGACTTGGAGAACAGCAGTATCTCAACTTCGGCTCTAGTGAGCATGTTGAGGACATCGTCAACAGGAAGTTCCTTATCAAGCGGAACTACGCATCCGGTGCCGTTTGTAGTTGCAAGGTAAGAAGTGTACCATTCGTATCTTGTCTCAGCGAAAATAGCTATCCTCGTACCCTTCTCAACGGTATTCATAAAGTATGTGCCGAGAGAGTCAATGTCGTGATCGTACTTTTCTGTCGAGACCGGGATATAATCTCCGCCCTTGGTCTCTTTTACGAGAAATACAGGGTTTTGCGGGAATTCATGAAGTCTCTTCTTGATAACGTCTCTTAAATCATGGACCTCTGTTACTTCATAGAGGTTTGCATAAGGATCTTTCATACGATAACGTATCCTTTCTCGATAGCAAGTTCAGCACGTTCCTTGTTCTTACCGCCCTTGGCGATCTCGCCTTCAATAAATCCGGGATTGCTCTTCAGGAAAGCGGTCATATAATCAGCAGGAGATTCAAGGAAGTGCAGGATCATCTCCTTCTGCTTTTCATTAATGATACCATTACCTTCTGCTTCATCAAAAAGGTTTTTATCAATACCGGTAAGGGCTACGAGCTCTACACCGAGGTTTTTAAGGACTTCTCTGCCGCTCTGGCATCTGTCAACTACAGCAACTGTATCTGTGATCTCGGAACCCAGGCCCCTGATAACGGGAATCCAGGCTCTCTCATATGAAGAAGCCTCAGTGATAAGATCAGCGATGTGAAGCGCCTTCTTGCCCTTAAGGTCAATATCCTTGGAATCAACTGCAGGACCTTCGATGGACTCGGAATAAACAGAAGTCATATCCTTGTAGATCGTAAGATGAGGCTTGCCTAAAAGATATGCAGGCATCATAGAGAAGAAGTAATCTCTTCTCTCACCGCCCGAGATGTAGTCGAAATCAAGCTTGGCTGCAGCTTCAGCGAGCTTGTCTGATACCATCTTGAATGTGCCGCCCTTATTGTAATAAGCAAGCATCATGTCGAAAATCTCTTCCGGAGCTGTCAGCCTGTTATCGGCGATAGCCTTCTCTATCCTCTTGAGGACTTCACCTGCTGCTGCTTCATTCTCAAGCAGGAAGTGAGTGTTGATGAAGAAAGGTCCCAATCTTCCTGATGTATACCAGAAAGGCTGGTTCTCAGGTGCTACTCTGATGGCATTTGTAGCAAACAAAGCTTCAATGATCGTGTTTTCCATAAATCTATCTCCTTCTATATTCAAAATCTGTAAAACATTGTATATACAGCGTAAAGCATTGTTTTACAGTTTTTAATTTTTACCAACGCTGCAGTGTTCCTGTCAGGTCACTTAATGCAAGACGGTTCTCTGCACAATACTTCTCAAGATCTTCAGTGATCTTAACGGGCAAGGCAGGATGAACGAGGCATGCAGTACCGATTTCAACAGCGGAAGCACCTGCGATAATGAACTCTATAACGTCCTTATAATCAGCAACTCCGCCGCATCCGATGATCGGAATATCAAGGATCGGACTGCATTCAGCTACCATTCGGATCGCAACGGGCTTAACCGCAGGTCCTGAATATCCGCCGGTATTGTTGGTAAGTACAGGTCTTCTGGACTTTATATCGATCCTCATACCCATAAGAGTATTAATCAGAACAACAGCATCAGCTCCGCCCTCCTGCGCGGCAAGAGCCGTAGCCTTGATATCAGTTACATTGGGGGTCAGCTTGATCCACAGAGGAAGCTTAGTGAGCTTTCTGAGTTCAGAAGTAATGAACATGATAGCAACCGGATCGCTGCCTATGGTCATGCAGCCTTCCTTGACGTTAGGGCATGAGAGATTAATCTCCAGAGCATCGATCTTATCACTATACTGATCAAGCTTATTTACCATAGCGATGTAGTCTTCATAGCTGTGGCCTGCCACATTGACGATCACTCCCGCACCTGATTCAAACATGAAGTCGAGATCATTCTCAATGAAGTAATCTACACCCGGGTTCTGAAGGCCGACTGAATTAAGCATTCCTGAAGCACACTCGGCAACTCTTACTCCGGGATTACCTGCACGGGGCTTGATCGTAAGACCCTTGGATGAGATACCGCCAAGGATGTTAAGGTCATAATATTCAGCAAGTTCACGGCCGAAATTACATGTTCCTGATGCAAGGATCAGTGGGCTCTTAAGCTTTACACTGCCGACATTAACGTTTAAAGAAGTGCTCACCAGACCACCTCCTTGCTGTCAAATACAGGTCCTTCCTTGCAGCACCTGACATTCTTAAATCCGTCCGGGCCGGAATCCTTGACCTTTACAGTGCAGCACAGACAGATGCCAACGCCGCAACCCATTCTCTGTTCCATGGAAACCAGACACTTGAGGCCCTTTTCTGAAGCCCAGTAGCTGACAGCCTTCATCATGGGAATCGGGCCTACACAGCAGATGAGAGTTTTCGAAGGCTCGGCAATATCAATAGTATCAAGGCCTGCAATAACCGTGCCCTTGATTCCCATGTCACCGCTGTCAGTCGTCAGGATATATGAAGGCTTGTTGAGGATAACCTGTGAAGAATCCCTGAAGCCTTCGCAGACAGTGACGTTCTTTCCGGCAGATACAAGCGTCTCATAAGCGAAGTTGATCGGGAATACGCCCGTTCCGCCGCCTGTGAGGATGATGTTCTCATAAGATTCGAAGTCGAAGCCGTTTCCGAGAGGGCCGAGGCAGTCGACCATAGCCCCAAGCTCAAAAGAAGCTATCTCGGAGGTTCCCTTGCCTACGACTTTTACACCGATATAGAAGATCCCGTTAGAAGTATCAACGCTTGCGATGCCGAACGGTCTTTTAAGAAAAACAGTCCCGGCAGAGATGTTAACGAACTGGCCGGGACGGGAAACACCCGCTATCTCGGGACATTCAAACCCGAGATAGCAAGTATCGCTGTTTAAAAATTCTTTTGAAACTAATCTGATTCTGTATTCTTTTTTCTGATCCATTACTTAGATATACTTACGGTCCTTAAGGGCAGCGTTAAGCTTCTCCTTCATATCGAGTGCTTCATCTCTTGCAGCGATGCCGAACTGCTCAGGTGTGAGATCTTCACGCTTCTTCCAGGCAGTCATGATTGCTCTGGAACTGTTAACGACTCCGCCCTTACCTTCAGCGGTAAATCCGGCAACAGCTGCATCAGCGCCGGCACCCTGTGCTCCGTATCCGGGTACAAGGATGAATGTGTTAGGCATAGCCTTACGAAGAGCTACTGCCTGCTCGGGCCATGTGGCACCTACAACGGCACCAACTGATGAGAAGCCTTCTTCGCCAACAGTATCAGCTCCCCACTCGGAAACCTTGGAAGCTACTGCTTCATAGACGAACCTGCCGTCCTCAAGCTTAAGATCCTGGAAGTCGCCGGCAGAAGGATTTGATGTTCTAACGAGGCAGAACAGACCCTTGCCGTCTCTCTTTGCTACTTCGATAAAAGGCTGAACGCCGTCGATACCGAGATAAGCATTAACCGTGCAAGCATCAAATCCGCTCATCTCCATTCTGTCGTCTAGGAGGAGATCGGTCTTACCTAATACTGCCTCAGCATAAGCCGTAGCTGTTGAGCCGATATCATTACGCTTGCAGTCTCCGATAACTATCATTCCGCGCTTCTGGGCATATCTTACTGTAAGAAGCATAGTCTTAAGTGCATCCACACCGTACATCTCATAGTAAGCGTACTGGAGCTTAACAGCAGGAACGATGTCGCAGCACTGGTCAATGATCTCCTTGTTGAAGATCCAGATGGCCTTGGCTGTTGCCTTTGTAGGCTCTTCAGGGAAAAGCTGTTCAGCATATTCCTTGATATATGCGGGAATGTATTCAAGCTTGGGATCAAGACCGATAACTGTAGGGTTATCAAGCTCAGCAATCTTTTTAACGAGACAATCAGCAAAGTTTCTCATAAGTTACTTTTCCTCCCATGATAGTCAATACGGTCTCACCGTAGAGCTTCCAGCCGTCGTAAGGTGTGTTTCTTGATTTTGAGAGCATCTTCTCCTTATCGAAGACAAACTCGTTATCAAGATCGAAGACAGCCAGATCTGCGTCATCACCGACATTCAAACCGCCCCTTCCGAGCTTTAGGATGTTGGAAGGTGCGATGCACATCAGATCGATCAGTTTGGCAAGATCGATCTCACCGGTCTTTACCAGATAAGTGTACCCTAAAGCGAAGGCAGTCTCAAACCCTAATATGCCGTTCAATGCCACAGAAAATTCGCATACTTTCTCGTCAGCATGATGAGGCGCGTTGTCTGTTGCGATGGCATCGATCGTGCCATCCTTGATTCCTTCTATAATTGCCTCCAGGTGCTCCTTCGTCCTGAGCGGCGGATGCATCTTGAAGTTTGTATCGTAAGTCTCACACATGTCATCTGTCAGAGTGAAGTAATGAGGGCATGTCTCGCATGTAACCTTTACTCCCCTGGATTTAGCATCACGGATCATCCTGACACCGCCCTTTGTGCTGACGTGGCAGATGTGGACCGGGATATCAAGATATTCAGAGAGGATGATGTCTCTTGCTATCATGATATCTTCTGCAGCTGTAGGGATTCCCCTGATACCGATAGTTGTTGATACAACGCCTTCGTTCATTGCGCCTTCAGACAGGCTCTTGTCTTCGCAGTGATTTAATACCGGAAGGTCGAAGTCTGAAGCATACTCGAGGACTTTTCTCATGATGCCGGCATTCTTGATAGGATGTCCGTCATCAGATACAGCTACGATCCCTGCTTCCTTCATAAGTCCCATCTCGGAGATGAGCTCGCCGTCGATTCCCTTGGTCGCTGCACCTATGGGATAAACTCTGCAGTTATCAGCTTCCTTGGCCTTCTTAAGGATTCCGCTTATTACAGCCGCATTGTCGGCAACCGGATTCGTGTTAGGCATGGGGCAGATCGATGTGTATCCGCCCTTTGCGGCACTTGCAGTACCTGTAGCGATAGTCTCTTTGTACTCACCGCCTGGTTCTCTTAAGTGGCAGTGCATATCAACAAGGCCGGGTGTTACCATGGCACCCTTAAGGTCGATCACTCTGTCAGCCTTATCTTCGGCAAACTCATTTGCAAACTTGCCGTCTTCAATATAGATCTTATTGATATTCTCATCGTTATAAACTTTGCAGTTAGTTAATATGATTCTCACAGATTGTTCCTCCTTGCCATAAGCAGGTAGAGAACAGCCATTCTGACTGCTACACCGTTAGTTACCTGTTCATTGATTACCGACTGGTCACAGTCGTAGACCGCAGTCGGGAGCTCGACACCGTGGTTGCAGGGGCCGGGGTGCATGAGGAATGCATCGGGCTTGGCAAGCGCCAGCATCTCAGGTGTAATAGCGTAGAATTTTGCATATTCAGCAATCGAGGGGAACAGCGACTTCTGCTGCCTCTCAAGCTGAACTCTGAGGCCCATTACGGCGTCAGCATCCTTGATGCAGTCACCAACGCTGTCTGCGATCCTGACACCCATATTCTCAATACCGATCGGCATCATGGTCTTAGGACCGTAAACGCTGACCTTAGCGCCGAGCTTCGACAGACCGATAGCATTGGATCTGACTACGCGGCTGTGGTAGATATCACCGCAGATCGCTATGTTCTTGCCCTCGAAAGTATCGAATCTCTCATACATCGTAAGCATATCGAGCAGAGCCTGAGTAGGATGCTCGTTCATTCCGTCACCGGCATTAACCACTGAAGCCTTGAGGTAAGGCGCGATGAAGTGCGGCGCACCGGACTGATTGTGTCTCATGATGATGATGTCCGTACCCATCATATCGATCGTTCTTGCGGTATCAAGGAGCGATTCGCCCTTATTTACCGAACTTCCTGAAGTCGAGATGTTGGCAGAAGCCGATCCCATGTACTTCGAAGCGAGTTCGAACGATAATCTTGTTCTTGTTGAGTTCTCATAGAAAAGAGTAACTACTGATTTACCCTGAAGGTGTGAAGTCTTCTTGTTGGCTGAAGCTATTACCATCTTCATGGTCTTGGCCGTATCAAGGATCTCCATGATCTCTTCTGCGGTAAGCTGCTTCATACCGAGGAGATCTTTGCTCTTAAGTCCCATTACTTGTCTTCCTCCTCTTTAAGCAGTATTACGCGGTCCTGGCCGTCCACTTCCTTTACCTCAACATCGATGTGCTCAGAAAGCGCTGTCGGAACGTTCTTGCCTACATAGTCCGCTCTGAACGGCAACTGCCTGTGTCCTCTGTCGATAAGGATCGCAAGCTGTATATTTGCAGGCCTTCCCATATCGAAAATGTTCTCTATCGCAGCCCTTGTGGTCCTGCCTGTATAGAGAACATCGTCAACTAAAATAATCTTCTTATCATTAACGTCGAACGGAATATCCGTGCCGTTTACGACCGGGTGAGCCGAGAGCATCGAGAGGTCGTCTCTATAGAAAGTGATATCGAGGATGCCCATAGGGACCTTAATACCTTCGATCTCCTCTAAAAGCTTGCGGATACGCATTGCGAGAGGCACACCTCTCTTCTGGATACCGATGATGGCAACATTCTCCAACCCGTCGTTCTTCTCAATAATCTCATGGGAGATTCTGATAAGCGCACGGGAGATCGCTGCTTCATCCATCAGTTCATGACCGGGAACTAGAACCATAAAAAAACTCCTTCCGCGTAGAATATGGCTATATAAGCCACCAATCCGGCAGTAAGGAATCCGTAAATACAGTAATATTAACAGCCACTTACGGTCTCGCCGGACCGTTTAAAGTTTTGCTGATAGAATTCTATTCTTAATGGGCTCTAATTGCAATAAGAAGTCAGCCTCAATTTGAGGCAAAAACCACTGATTGCCCAATGTCTAAAAAACATATCATATATGATATGAAAATCAGCACTTGTCAGAGAATGGATATATTCTTCAAAAAGTTCTCGATATAAGACGTGTATTTATCAAATCCCGCTACATACCGGCTCTTGGCATGACCTGCGCCCTCTACAAGAACGAGCTCTGTATATGCGCCGTTCTTTGAAGCTGCCTCGCGGAGTTTCTCACTGTGATAAGGCTTAATGAACGTATCCCCTGCCCCGTGAATGAACAGGATCGGGTATTTGTTGTTTTCGAGCGCATGATAAGCATCAGTCTTGGACATGTTAAGACCGTAAAACACTCTGGCTGCCACCCAAACAGACGGCACAAGGAATTGAAGATGGATCCTGGAATAACCGTCTCTAATAACCTGCTTGGCACTGATGAAGCCGCAGTCAGCAACGATAAAGTCTATCTGGGGCTCATACTTGACCCCAATTAACGCAGTTGAACTTCCCATAGACTCGCCATGAAGCCCCAAGACCTTGATATCGCTGTATCTCTTGCGGGTATCCTCGATGACAAACATCAGGTCTTCCGCCTCGAGATAACCGAGCGAGCACTTATCAGGAGCATTCTCGCCATGGGTCCTGGCATCGTAGATCAGGCACGAGAAGCCAAGTTTTATATATGAATTCAAATATTTAACGGAGCCATAGCGGTTAGAAGTGTGACCGTGAAGCAGGATCATGTACTTGCCGTTGCCGCGGACAGCTTCATTATCAACGAAAGTCGCATGAAGAACATAGCCGTCCTTCCCCTTGATCTCATAATCCTTCTTGTCATAGGAATCGTAATCAAGCCAGAGTTCCCTCTTCTTGTTATTCTCGACCTCACGCTCAAGCGTCAGAACTCGAGGCTTGATGCTGAGCTTCGCATTGCGCCATGCAAATATGAACAGGAAGATATTCATGAATACGAATACCGCTATGAATAACACTATCAGCGAAGCGATAACGATCAGAACGATGAGCCAGGTCTGCATAGGATCTCCTTCAGTTTATAGGACAATTATAACCTAAAAGAAATCTGATATTCCAATTGTTGTTTTTACAGTAATTGCAAGCATCATCGGACTACTCGTTGAGTACATAAAACCGGCCGTTAATCATGTTTTTTCCCTAATAATCTCATCTTAAAATCGTGTATCTTCTTCGCATATCTGCTGGTCAGGATCACTCCGAGGATGACAACTCCATAGCCGATTCCCATGCACATTCCGTTGACCAAAGAACTTACCTGCTCTCCCCATGCATCAACAAACAGGACGATTAAGGCTAATGTGAGGAAAACAAATAGCGCAATAAACATAATATTGAAACGCTTGAGCATGCGCTCTTTCTCATCGTTACTGTATTCTGCTACTTTCATAACAGTTTCTTTCATCTCTTTATCCATAGGTTCACTCTTTTTCTCGCCATTAAGGATCTCCTTGAGATCAACATCATAGAACTCGGAAATATCGATCAGGATGTCCAGGTCAGGCATGTTGCTGCCGGTCTCCCATCTGGAGACGGTCCTTCTTGAGACCATCATCTTGTCTGCCAGCTGTTCCTGAGTGATATTCCTCTCTTTTCTTAAGTCCTTAAGAAATGCCCCTATTTTCTGCTGATCCATCTTCTTTTCCTTTCCTTGACTGAACAATGCATCCTGTAATATTGATCAGTGCCGTCAAACCCATTCCTATAGCAAGATAAGGTGTAGTCTTGTCCGTTACCATCGAGATAATGATCATTGCGATAGCTGCGAGCGATACTACGATCCTAACTACTGTCCAAATTACATTCTTTGTGCTCTTCATTTTCTAAATCTCCTTTGGTCATTTCTGCCGGCTGCTCCGGCTCTGTTCTTGACCTCATGGTAGATTTTGGGCAGCGGGTTTTAAAGGACACAAAACGAGCAAAAGCCCCATTTTGCTTGATGGGACACCCCTTGTCCCATTGTTTTTAACCTCGCGAAAACTAGAACACTTTAAAGATTATATAGTAAATTGACAAAGAATTACCGCTTTAATATAATTACAACGCACAAGGGGTTGTGGCGGAATGGCAGACGCAGCAGACTCAAAATCTGCCGACCATAAATCGTGTGGGTTCAAGTCCCACCAGCCCCACCAAAAATATTGAATAAAACCTTCTGTAACTAGTAAACTGTACAGAAGGTTTTGTTTTTTGCTTATAGACCACTGAAGCACGATACCCGCGACAATTAGATTTTCTATTTTCTATAGCTTATATGCTAAATTTTTTAGGCGTTGGCGAAGTCTATTTTTCATACCATATATGATATGGAAATTAGACTTTACTCACGCTGCTTCTTCGAGAGAATCCTCTGCGCTGATGACTCCGGCTTCGATCAGGAACGACTCAATATGATACCTGTATGCTTCTTCGCCTGCTACAGTCCTTGCCCTTGCATGTGAAGCATCAGGCACGAGCCAGAGCTCTGAATAAGCGTACTTCTGGGCTTCGGCATACATGTCTTCACTGTTTTCGACATCGATCCAGTCATCAGCAGTTCCGTGAACAAAAAGGATCGGGACACCCTTGTCCTTGAGAGCGTCTATTCCGCTGACTTGGGCGTCGTCAATTCCGTAGATGAGCTTGAATCCGAGATCAGCGCATGTTCCGAAGGGATAAAGATACATATCGTTATACATGTCGTGAACCATGAACTTGAGGCTCTCGAAGCCGCAGTCTGCAACGACGAAGTCAACTTTATCAGTGTATTTCAGAGCGTTCAAAGACGTGGATGATCCCATTGATTCGCCCTGAAGGCCGAGTATCTCAACGTCTCCATAGCGCTCGAAGGTATCTTCGATAAGGTAGTTTAAGTCCTGAGCTTCGTATCCGCCCATTGAACAGATGGCCTTGTCATTCTCGCCATGAGCTCTGAGATCGTAGATGATGCAAGTGAAGCCGAGCTCTATGTAGCACTGGCAGAACTTGACTCCGGCATACATGTTTGACTTGTGGCCGTGGCTGATTATGACGTACTTTCCTGTTCCCACGGTGTCTTCGGTCGAGATTCGGGCGCAGTGAAGCTGATAACCTTCTAGTCCGCTAACCATATAATCGACTTTGTCATATGAACTGAAGTCGCCCCAGAGACCGTTCGCCGTAAGGTAATCGATCTCGTCCTGATATGAAGTCCTGGAAGGATGCGTAATGGATGTAGACGTTCCGATGGCAGCGCCCAGGAGATTAAGCACGATAAATACTGCTATTGAGATAAGTATTATCTTAATTACTTTCTTTTTAGAAGCTTTTTTCTTTGCTGACATATATAACACCCCATATTATTTATCTTGTTCATTATAAAATATGCCGATTTTCATGCAAGGCTTAGGGGTAAAAAGATAAATTGAAAATCATTATGAACAATACTCAAGGAAATTTAACAAGTAGACGCATTTATATCTCAAAACTCCACGAAAAAGCAAAAATATTTCAACAAAATTTCATCAGCAAAGTATTATAATTACTTTGTAATTTTTAAAGAAAAGAGGTTACCGATTATGGCAAACATTGATTTGACAAAGTACGGCATCACCGACGTTAAGGAGATCATCTACAATCCTTCTTACGAGAAGCTCTTCGAAGACGAGATGGATCCTTCCCTCGAAGGTTTCGACAAGGGTCAGCTCACAGAGCTCGGTGCCGTTAACGTTATGACAGGTATCTACACCGGCCGTTCCCCTAAGGATAAGTTCATCGTTATGGATGACACTTCCAAGGATACAGTTTGGTGGACAACAGACGAGTACAAGAACGAC
>JAILHX010000050.1 GCA_024695565.1 Saccharofermentans sp.
CTATGACGATGTTCTTGACGGAAGGTTCTCGATAAGCGACAGGCATAAAATCTGGCAATATGAGGTCTTGGGCAGGATCCCTGTTGAAGACAAGAAGAGGGAAAAGCTGCAGGAATATCTTGGAGACAAAGTCCGCCTGCCTGAGAAGAATAAATTTGCAGGTCAGAAGATCAATACCGCAAAATGTCCGGTCTGCGGTAAATCAGGCCTGAACAAACGTGAAAACACGCTTTACCGTTGTGAACAGTGCATGACCAGAGTTTATACGGATCTGCATGATGTGGTCATGTACATATATGATCAGGAACTGCATGATGCTTTGTACAGATCAATGCAGTTATCAGCCAAAGGTGATTACAGTAACGCTTTGAAAGAAATCACACCTTATGAGAATAAAGCGTGGGATAATCTGGGTTTTGTCTATCAGCTGGGATTGGCATACCGCAGGGCCGGCTATGAAGATATGGCTGCCAACTGGTTCTTTAAATGTAAATGTATCAAGTTGGATTATGTCATGGCTTATCACAGCATCGGCCTGATCAATTTTCAAAGACGCAAATTCCGGAATGCATTAAGTGAGTACGATTATTCAGTCAAGTTCCTTGAGGCTGATCCTGATGCATATACAATTGAAGAGCGCAGGACATTCTATGCTTTGTATGGCGGATCGCTCGCAGGATGCGGCCGCAAAGAAGAAGGAGAGGCAATGATCAGGAAGGCCGAAGAAATGGGCTATGGCAACGGCAAAACGATCAGGCAGATAGCAGGTCTCCCGGTCTGATCATCCAAAGACAAAACTGGTATTGAGGAGAGGAAAAGAGAATGTATTGCAGAGTTCTTCTACTTTATATTTGGTGTTACTTTCATAATGGCAGCGGCATTCCTGGTGCTGGCTGTCATCACAAACATCAAAGAGAAGAAGATCAGCTGTTAATAGCCATATCCTCGTCCCAGTATTTTTCCTTTTTGCCGAGCATATACATTATGTCGTCATCGCTGAACAATCTGAAATGATTAAGGTCAACTCCGACATTGAATCCGAAAGGCTTCCACAGCCCGCCGTATCTGTGCGTGTGGCCGAATAAAGTCTGACAATCTTCAGCGTGGTCAGTAGGTTTATGCGTCAGAAAAAACTTTACGCCCTTTATATCGACAAAGTCATTCAGTTTTACGTCATCGAATCTGCAGGAAGGGTCATTTAAGCAGTATTCGCGGAACTTATCAAAAGAACCGTCAAAACCTTCGTCTATGGCACGCTGTTCATTGTTTCCGATAATGAGAATGATGTGCGCATTTATCTGCTTTGATACGGCAAGACCGCTCCTGAAATCCTTCTCGACCTTAGGCCCGCAGTTACAGAAATCTCCGATGACATATATGGTGTCTTCTGAAGATGCCTGTTCATTCCAGATCCTTATCTGTTCTTCGGTATACTCATTGATGTCCTTGAACGGCCGGTTATCACGGACCATGACAAATTTTGAATCCGAACCGAAATGAGTATCTGCGGTATACCAGTTGCTCACTGTCTTTTTCCCCCGTCAAAAATGCGAAAATCAATTATAAATGACAAGAATCATTATAGTACAAAACCGCATTTAAGCTATCAGGGCGCGAGATTCCGCAAAAAGAAAACCCGGGGCTGAAGTCTCCCCGGGTCGTTACGATGTCGTTTATTTCAAAGGCATCAGAGGCAAAGCGTTAAACTCGAACAGGCTGCTTTGCCGTTAGTTTTATGGCATGTTTATAGCATATCAGTATAAACCCACCAAGTCAATAGGAATATAGAAGCAGAAGTTTTGTTTTTTCGAACTGAAAGAAATAAAAATATTGCCTTTTTCCGAATGTAAATGTTCCCTGAATACCTATATGATATAGGCAGGTAGAGAAAATGATTCATGGAAAGGAAGGTATCAACTATGGATAAGATCCGTATAGCGTTCTTCGATACAAAGGATTACGACAAAGAGTCTTTCATCCGTTCCGGTGAGGCCCTTAAGTCCGGCAATCAGGATGAAGGTTTATTTGATATCAGATACTTTGAAGCAAGGCTTACACCTGATACATATAAACTTGCCGAAGGCAGCGATGCGGTATGCGTCTTTGTTAATGACGATATTAACGCCTTTGTTATAGATAAACTCTGCGAGATGGGCGTCAAGCTGATAGCTTTAAGATGCGCCGGATACAACAATGTTGATGTTGAGTATGCTTATGGCAAGATCCATATCGTAAGAGTTCCTGCATATTCTCCTTATGCAGTTGCTGAGCATGCGATGGCTTTGCTTCTGACATCTATCCGCAGGATACACAAGGCATATATCAGGACAAAGGATTTCAACTTCAGTCTGAATGGACTTACCGGATTTGACCTTCACGGCAAAACGGTAGGTGTTATAGGAACAGGTAAGATCGGTAGGATCTTCATCAATATCTGCAGAGGTTTCGGTATGCATGTGATCGCATACGATAAGTTCCCGGCAAAAGATACCGACATCGAGTATGTATCTTTGGATGAGATATGGAAGAATAGCGACATCATATCGCTTCATTGCCCGTTGACTAACGAGAGCCGCCACATGATCAACTCTGAGAGCATTGAGAAGATGAAGAAGGGTGTTGTTCTTATCAACACATCAAGAGGTGCTCTTATCGATTCTGAGGCCCTTGTAGAAGGCATAAAGCAGCGTAAGGTCGGTGCGGCCTGCCTGGACGTTTACGAAGAAGAATCTAACGTATTCTTCCACGATTATTCGAACCACATCGTAAACGATGACGTATTGGCAAGACTTGTCTCCATGCCTAATGTAATCGTCACATCGCATCAGGCGTTCCTCACCAACGAGGCATTGTCCAACATTGCAGATACGACGCTGAAGAACATTACAGACTTTATGTACACCGGTTACAGCGGGAATGAAGTCTGCTACAAATGCGCGAACCTCGAAAATTGTAATCAGAAGCATGAGAAGAAGTGCTTTTAAAGTAAATGCAGAGGCTGTCCATCGTGACAGCCTCTTTAGTTCTTGGAGACGTGACTCCGTCGAGTACGCGAGGAACGAAGCGAGCGAGACAATAAACCACCCGCTATGCGGGTGCGCGACAGAAGTTATACAAAGAAGTCACCTTCCCCTATAATCGAGGTGTTCAAGCCGAGATTATAGGGGAAGGTGACGAAATGGCAAACGCCAGTAACAGTTTAGCGCACACAAAATGGATGTGTAAAAATCACATAGTGTTCACGTCGAAATATAGGAGAAAGATAATCTTTAACCAGTATAAGGAAAGCATAGCGAAGATATTACGGCAGCTGTGTCAGTACAAAGGGGTTGAGATTATAGAGGGGCATCTCATGCCCGACCACGTGCACATGCTGGTAAGCATTCCGCCAAAGTATTCAGTAGCACAGTATATGGGATATCTGAAGGGAAAGAGTGCCCTGATGTTATTCGATAAGCATGCAAATCTGAAATATAAATTCGGCAACAGACATTTTTGGGAGGAAGGATAGTAGACACAATTAGAAATACTATTTTCTAAGGTCTCTGAGAAATCAGGGACCTTATTTGTTCTGGGGCTTGCTATCGTCGGACTGGAAGCAGGATATGTATTTCTTTACCGTGCGGGATGGAAGGTAAGCAATGGGGCTCTGACCGCAAACATCTGTCTGGCCGTTGCATTACTTGTAATCGGATATTTGCTCTTTAATGAAACAATTTCGATAAAGAAGCTGGTTGGTGTAGTAGTATGTGGAGTAGGATTGTTCTTGATAAACGGAAAATGACGCGAAAGCAGAAAGGGCGATTATATGGAAGAGTATATTGAAGGGAACAAGGCGGCATGGGAAGAGGCCTTTGATAACAGGGACGCTTCATGGGGTGCCGATATAACAGATCGCATACAAAAAGAAGAGTATCCATTCTTTGAAAAAGAAATGGTGGATATTTTGAGGAATTTCGATATCGAAGGAAAGACGGTTGGCCAATTCTGCTGTAATAACGGCAGGGAGCTTCTGTCTTTGGTTAAAAGCGGAAAAGCTGCGAAAGGAATTGGTTTTGATATTGCCGAGAACCAGGTTGCCTTTGCAAATGAAAAAGCAGGGGAGCTGAATCTGCCGTGTGCGTTTGAAGCTGCAAATGTCTATGATATCGATGAGAAGTTCAACGAACAGTTTGACATGGTAATCATTACTATAGGGGCGCTTTGCTGGTTTAAAGATCTTGACCGATTTTTCGAGGTGGTTGCAAGATGCATGAAGCCCGGAGCGGTGATCTTATTAAATGAACAGCATCCCTGTACAAACATGCTTGCTACAGACGGAGATGAAGGGGTTGATCCTGAACACAGGAAGGACTGCCTCTATTCTTACTTTGATCATGAGTGGACCGGAAATGGCGGCATATATTATATGACACTTAAGAGCTATCACTCGAAGACTTTTACTGATTTTACTCATCCGATGTCAGAGATAATTACAGGGATGTGTTATAACGGAATTGTTGTTACAGGACTTCAGGAATTTGATCATGATATCAGCGGCGGGTTTACTTCGATAGATAAAAGCGGTTATCCGCTCTCCATGATCTTGCAGGGCAGGAAACTCTAAGACAGCCTTTTTCTGTATTGTTTTTGTTTAAGTGCTATTGACAGGTTATGCTATGCGGTATAATATAAACACGATTATATAATTCTGTTTATGGAAAGAGATTATTATGGCACGTAAAACCTCAATTTCAAAAGAAGTAATTCTTGAGGCGGCATTAAAGATGCTTATCAGAGACGGATATGCATCGGTCAATGTGAAGACACTTGCAGCTGAGATCGGATGCTCGACTCAGCCCATTGTCTGGCATTTCGAGAATATGGATGGATTAAGGCGGGAGCTTGCTGAATACGCGATGCAATATGCCGCGAAGAAGGCTGCTTCAAATCATGAGAACAAACTTGAGAGTTTTGAATTCTTAGGCAGATCCTATGTGAAGATGGCGCTCAAGGAACCGAATCTTTTTAAGTTTCTTTATCTTGGTGAGCGTCCCATTGCTAAACCCTATGATCTTAAGAGCTTTGGCAAGGCAAGAAATAAAGAGCTGATCGGCATGATAGCTGAACAGACCGGTCTTAATGAGGAGCAGGTAATACGATTTGTTAGGAATACGATCATTTATTCACACGGCATAGCAACGATGCTTGCGACCGGAGTTCTCAAGGGAACTGAGAAAGAGATGATGAAAATGATCAACAATGCTGCTGATGCGTTCATTCTAAGCGAAGGCGCTGATCCTGAGATTATAAAGGGAAAGGGATAATAAAATGTTATCAACTGTAAGTTCAATAACAGGAGCAGTACTGCTCCTCGCTGTAGCTGTGATGGAAGTCCTTCTGATTATCGGTCTTCCGTTGGGTGAGTTTACAATGGGCGGAAGGCATAAAGTCCTGCCACCGATGTACAGGGTGTTTGCTGCTTCATCGATTGTCCTGCAGCTCTTTGGAGCGTTTATTATTCTTCAGGGCGGCGGAATCATGGTCATGTGGTTTGCCGGTAATGTGACAAAGATAATCTGCTTTGTTTTCGCAGGTTTCTTTGCCGTAAACACCATCATGAACCTTATATCGCCAAGCAAAAAGGAAAAGATTGTAATGACACCTCTTGCGGCGGTTGAAGCCTGCTGCTTTGCAATAACAGCTTTCTTAATGTAATCAGAGTCGATGATCAAATTTCTCAGACTGTTTAAGCACTATTATTTAGGCATATCTTTTGTCGGAATAGCCGCCTTTGTTATACAGGAGATTCCGTATATTGTTATGCCTCTGGTCAACCCGTCTTCTAATCCGATAATGAATATGCAGAACGGGATCAAATGGCTTGAGATCGCCCAGGGCGTATTCGGTGTTCTGGCCATGATCCTTTTGATGATGATCGTAAGAGATGATGTTAAGGCATTTTCTATAGTTGCATTAAAAGAAAAACTGTTCTTCTTTTTGACGGCTGCAATGATACTGATCAACTTTACCGGATGGGCGTTCTACTATATGGGATATCAATACGGATGGCTGATCGTAATGACACAATTTGCTGTTGTTCCTTTGTATTATCTGTTCTACGGTCTGTGGAAGAAGAATTATTTATTGGCTTTAACTGCCGTACCGTTCTTTGTGATCCACACGGTCAACGGTTATATCAATTTCTTGATGGTTTAATTATTTGCAGTATGCATTCCTTTTGAGAGAAACCTTTTATAGCAGAAGGTTGATCAGTGACTTTAAGACCGAGATGTATCTGTTATCAGGGAGCCGTCCTAACAGATCGAATGCTTTATTAGCTTGTGCTGTGATGGAATCCTTGGCGTAATCGATTCCGCCGGAATGTACGACCAGTTTTTTTGCACGTTCAAGTTCGTCGCGTGTAATCTGACCTTTTTTCTTTGCGATAGCCAGCAGTTCGTCCCCGTATTTTTCGTCATTGAATGTATAGATTGTTGGAAGCGTATATATACCATT
Organism: Saccharofermentans sp.; assembly: GCA_024695565.1. The sequence goes on from JAILHX010000050.1 coordinate 6,499, forward strand.
CAAAAAATCTTCGCAGACCGGTTTGCCGAGTTCTTTTTCTGATAATGTCCAATCCAGTACGTCATCTCTCATTTGGAAGATCATGCCCATTGTTTTTCCGAATTCCGAGAAGAGATCCTGAGTTTCTTGGTCATATCCGGCAATTCCTGAACCTATTCTGGCGGAAAAAGCAAATACTACCGCAGTCTTTCCTTCGATGGATTGCATATAAAGATCTTCCGATATTCCGGTATTAAACAGATTCCTGTCCTGTAATAACTCGCCGTCACATACAAGCTGAGTTACCTTAAGCAAATCTTTGGCATCCTGCTCAAATCCACGGTTCAACAAACAGGAATATGCGGTTGCCATAAGAAATGTTGCAGAGCAAATCGCGGCTGAAGTTCCGTATTTTGCCTGCATACTGGGTTTTCCTCTTCTGAGAGGTGCATTGTCAATTATGTCATCTAAGAGTAGCGAAGCTGAGTGAATCATTTCTCCGGCTGCTGCTCCCCATAAAACCTCTTCTCTTTTTTCAGCCGGATAATCACCGGCAGCCATGATCAAAACAAGGGAACGTAACATCTTGCCTTTGTTCTCGGCATTCTCCAAAAGAAGATCCTGCATAATATCATGTGATTCGGTTTCCTTTATGGCTATGCAGATTCTCTCACATACTCCGTCCAAATCATCTTTTTTCCAGGACAGTACTTCCTCTAACAATTTCTTTGTATCCATAATAAATCTCTCTTCGAAAATCAGATTATCCCATTACGATAGCAACACTGTATGCAAGTCCGATCAATGACACCAGAGTTGTTGCACCTGTCATAACATCACCGCGTTCCTCGGGACCGAGTTGTCTTTTTAATTGCTTGACAACAAGATGAACAAAGGCAAGAAGTGCCAGACAATAGATCAGTATTGAGACCCATTTAAGCTGCGTTGCAAAAATGATTGCGGGGCTGAACAGCCAAAGAATCAAAAGAATTCTGTAAAGCAGATCCGTTTTTTTCTGACCGATAAGGCATGCAAGTGTTTTTCTTCCTGCTGGAAGATCTTTTGCAATATCACAGCCGTTGTTTGAAAACATATTTACACTCATTCCCATGATTGGAGGAATTGCCTGAACCAGCACATAGAAATCCAATTGTTTTGTTTGAATGAAAACTCCGACTAGCGGGATCAGACCTCCCATTACAAAACCGCAAAACAATTCGCCTAAAGGCAGATAACAAATAGGGAAGGGTCCAAAAGCATAACAGAACATTACCACTGCTCCGACTGCACCGATGATTACCGGAACGATCCCGCATGTATAAACAATATAAGCTGCCGGAATCAATGCGACTATAAGAAATGCAAAGCTCGAGAACAAAGCTGTCTTCGGCTTCATTCCGTAAACGATTACCGCGTCTTGCTCATCGGGCGAATTATCCAGCGTATCCGTACCCTTTACAAAATCAGCATAATCATCGAATCCGTTAACAGCAGACTGCATCAGCAGAACAACAGCAAAAGTACAAAGCAGTAAAAGCCAGTCTATTTTCTGTGTCCGCTGATAACTGAGTGCAACTGATACTATGGCGGGAGTAATGGAGCCTGTCCATGTCTGAGGGGCTGCAAGGTTTAAAACATCCAAAAGAAAAAGTCTTTTCTTAGTTACGGTATTGGTCTTACTCATATAGTTTTCCTTCTGAGCTTTTTCTCGAATCCGGATATTGGGATTGGTTGGACTTAATACGTGACTTGTTATTATAAAATGTAAGTGCTGACTTGCTTGAATAATACTCTAATAATGGTGTATCGTTCAAGCGGAGTTTGCAATAATTGAGATATGGGCAGATTAAGATGAGTGACGCATTGATTTATAGGTGTGCAGACATAAGGGATGCAGAGCTGCTGGTAGAAATATATAACTCTGCTTTCTATGATGATTTCATCCGTTACGGACACTGTCCAGCGTATGGCAGATCCCGTGAGAACATGGAACAATCGATCCTCGATTATCCGAAGGTCATTGCTTATGAACACGAGAAGCCTGTCGGAGTCATCTCATACAAAGAAGAAGCACCCGGTAAGTATTACATTGGCTGCGTGGCTGTGATCAAAGAAGAACAGGGGCGCGGAATCGGAACTTCATTAATGGAGCATTTTATGAGCGCTCATCCTGACTGGAATGAGATCACGCTGGTAACGCCAAAAGATAATGAACGCAATATCAGGTTTTATACAGGGCGCTTCGGCTTTGAGATAGTTGGGGAAGAGATTGACGGAACAGTGACTGTTCTCTGGTTCAAGCTCAGCAGGTAAATTTAGTATAATTATCTGTATCTGATGAGAAAGGGCAATGGAGAAACTTATGTCAATTTATATAGCTTACAGAGACCTCGAACAATACTTATTTGAGCAGACATTATGCGGCGGAGTGCCGCGGAATAATGATTACAGGCTTACGACGGTTGCAAAAGATGTTTATCTTCTGACTTGCAGCGACGGCAATTATGCTGTTGCTAAAGATAAAGGAGAGCAATTTGTAAATGAAGTCATGGCAGGTACCACAGGAGAGCATAAAGGCTACTTTCCGTTGGTCCGTGATCTTAATGGTAAGAAGACAGCGGCTGTTGTTGAAGACCGCGTTGAATGTGTTTACTATGACTTCGATGATGAGGTGCTGCTTAAGATGCTCGACAGCCTGAAGGCTGAATCCGAGAAACTTACGGACAAGAGATCTCTTATCAACTATTGCTATCCCAATCCTTCTTTACCTGAAGGTGACTTCGATCTTAAGAGCATCAACCATCAGATCTATGCTCCTGATAACACCCCGCCTTCGGTTATTGTTCCTTATAAGCGCGATCTGAAGACAAGCGTGTTAAACGTGACTCTCGGAGGTAATCTTCTCGAGATCCGTGAAGGTCAGACGAAGACCACATATAATGTCCCGTCAGAGCTTTTACCTGAGATCAAGGACAGCGTAAGAGAGCTCTGCAAAGAGCCTGCCGAAGCCTATGTTGAGGTTGGCAACTGGGAGTCTTACATATGGTTTGGAGATGATTACTCGAGAATCTTTACTGACCCCGATAAGACCTTAGAACTTCTTAAAGGTATCGCAACGAAAAGCATTTTCAAAGAAAAGGAAGAAATACCCGATCCAATGAATTCTGCCGTCTCGCCTAATGGTGTGATTAACGGCTTTATGGGTTTCCCGAGCATGCTTCAGCAGGCAGCAAATGCGCAGGCAGCTCCTGCGCCTTCACAACCGGAAGGTTCTAATCTGAACGAGTGGACATGTCCTGCCTGTGGAGAAAAGAACAACGGAAAATTCTGCATGAATTGCGGTAAGCCCGCGCAATAAGAGGTAGACACATGGAACTTAAAAAGTTATCGGAACATATTTGGTATATGCCTTTTGAAGAGGAGAGGGACCGTCCGAACCTCGGTTATGTCAGGGGAGATAAAATGAGCCTGGCGATCGATGCGGGACACTCGGAATCGCATGTCAGGGAGTTTTACGGTCTTCTGCATAAGGAAGGTCTGCCTCTCCCGTCGCTTACGGTAATTACACACTGGCACTGGGATCATACTTTCGCGATGCATGCCGTAAACGGTCTAACTTTGGCAAACAAAAGGACGAATGAATATCTTCTGGACTGCATGAAGAAGATAGAAACGAACGGCCCTGATGAGTTTCTGAACCTTTACGACAGCATCAGGCTTGAATATGCGGGTGGCAAGGAAGTTATTGTTGTTCCTGCAGATATTGTTTATGAGGGCGACATGACGATCGACCTCGGAGGATGCACAGTTAAGCTCCTGCAGACGACGGCTCCTCACACTGACGATTCAACGCTTGTATATGTGTGCGAAGATGAGACACTGTTTGTCGGTGATGCTGCCTGTTCGAGTTTCCCTGATGGAATCAAGGATAAGAAGCTGGCAGGCGAGCTGTCCGACAAGATCCGCTCGATCGCTCCAAAGACATGTGTGGAAGGCCACTGGCATCCTGTAGAGACCGAAGACACGCTTGCGGATCTGATCGTCTGAAGGCTCAAGTCAAATATACGTACAAATTAAAACAGCCGGTATATTCCGGCTGTTTGCAATTGGTTAGATAAATTTCCCCGAGGCAACGTCATATACCAAGGCATCGTTTATATCACCCGAATATATACAGAACTGATCCGGCAGTTTATCGTAGCCATGTTGTGATGAGAAGATAATGCATTCTGAGGAGCCTGTTATAGTAAGGAAATTGTATGCTTCGCCGTCGATAACAAAATAGGCATGAACATATCTCCATTTGCCCTCAAAATCCAATCCGTTAACTGTTACTGCGATAACATCATCATTTAGTTCAACGGATGCGATGGAAATCTCATAATCTGTATCGTCAATTGTAATTGTGGCATAAGCCGGCTCTGGCGTCGGGGTAGGAGTAGGCGTTGATGTCGGCTCGGGAGTCGGTGTTGCTTTGATTGTTGTTTCGGTTGTAGTTGCTTCCGTTGTTGTTTCTGATTCTTCTTCGATCTCTTCATCGACATCTTCGGCCGGCTTGTTTGAACCCGTTGAGCATCCGGTAAGAACAGCGGCAAATATCGAGAATGACAGGAGTATAGCTATAGCCTTTTTCATACACTCGTCTCCTTTTCTGTTGGATTATGCCCTGATTGTCATTCCGGAAAAGAGTTTTGTCAAGTAAAAATGATATTTGCTCTTCGAAAAGAAAAGCCCGGGTCAAAGTCCCCGGGCTTGATTATGATGTCATTTCTCAAAGAGGCATCAAAGGGTAAAGCTGTATAATCGAATAGGTGCTTTACCAGTGTTTTTATGGCATGGCTTTATAGTATCAGCATAAACCCACCAAGTCAATAGGAATATAACAAGAAAGCGTTTGATTTGTTGACTTAGAAGATAATCCGTATAAAATGATAACTGTTATCAAATCTGATCGGAGACTTAAATGGGCAGAACAAAGAGCGGTTCTTATAATACGAAGCAGTCATGCGAGATCCTGAACTTCCTTAAGGATAATGCAGGATCACATTATACGAGCCAGGAGATATCCGATCATTTCAGGGCTGAGGGGATCAACATAGGTCAGGCGACGATCTACAGGCGCCTTGACAGACTTACTTCCGAAGGCCTGGTCAATAAGTACATCATCGATGAGAAATCACCGGCATGCTATGAATACATCGGCACCGATCACTGCAAGCACGGCAAGTGCTATCACATGAAGTGTGAGAAGTGCGGCAAGCTCATCCACTTAAGCTGTGATGAGATAAACGAGTTCTTTGAGCACGTGTCAAAAGAGCACGGGTTTATCTTAGATCCCAAGCGTACGGTATTCTATGGTATCTGCAGCGATTGTAAGGAATAATCCCTTAAAGCATATTGGGACGCTTTGTTACTTCGTCTCTTCTGCGCTTGATGATCCTCGCACGGAAGATGAGAAGGACAATAACGAGCAGCAGGATAAGTCCCGTTAAAACGGCAAATGTGATAAGTATGCTCCTGACGTTGGTCAGGTTAGTCTTTTTCTCCGGGTTGATCTCAACTACGCCGGCCTTTTTCTCGATCTCAACGACTAGTGTGCCGATGAGATATGTCTTATCGGCATAGACCTTATAGAGCGGTATCTCCAGCGTCTGCTGCTCTGCCGAAGTATCGATCATGGCATTCGACAAGTCGAGCCTGTTTGAGCTGCCGAGCTGTGCTCTTGCAGAAGTCGTGGTTATATACGGCTCGAGAACGATGTTCTGATTAGAGATATAGAGATTTGTATCTGACAGGAGATCATTCATCTGAAGCATTGCCTCGTCGATCAGTGGAGTAAACTCGCTCTCAGAGATCTCTACGGTCGTAAATGTTGAGAATCCGTATTCGAAAAGTTTGATCAAGTCTGAATATCTGATGTCAGCGTCAGCGGCGTTGAATACGCAGCCTACGAGAGTTCTGTTGTTCTTTCTTGCTGCGGCGCAGAGTGTGTGTCCTGCTGAGTTCGTAAAACCCGTCTTACCGCCGATATAGTATTCGTAGCCGTATGTTGTCGTGCTTACGAATCTGTTGCCGTTGGTAATGTCTCTGGGGCTGCTGTATTTGTTTGTTGAGCTGATAGTGTAGTTAAGTGTTTTCGCGATCTCGGAATACTGGGTATTGGTAACCGCCTCGTTAAGGATCAGTGCCATATCGTAAGGCGTGGTTACGTTGTTGGGATCCGAGAGACCGTATGCGGAAGAGAAGTGGGTGTTAAGACAGCCGATCTCAACAGCCTTGTCGTTCATTATGTCGCAGAAAGCGGATTCGGTTCCGCCCATATACATTCCGAGAACGAGACTGCAGTCGTTGGCGGACTTAAGAACAGCTGCGTAAACTAAGTCCTTGACGCTGATCTCTTCGCCTTCCTGAAGACCGAGCTTAACATAGTCGGAAGTAATGTCGTTAATCGCAACAGCCATCTCGTGGGTTACCGTAACCATCTCGGTGAGCTCGAGATTCTCAAGAGCCAAAAGGACTGTCATGACCTTGGTCATGGAAGCAGGTTCTTTCTGGACATCGTAATCGTTGCCCAGGAGGATGGCGCCGCTGTCGGCATCGTAGAGGACGTAAGCTGCTGCAGAGACTTCGGGAGCATCGTCGTGAACTTCATTTAAGAGGTCAGTTTTACGCTCGTTGGAAGTAACGATACCGTCATTGGGATCATCAGGAACAGCTTCGGCAAGAACGACACTCGCGAATGAATAGAGCGTAGTAAGCGTAAGCATTAACGCTATAATGGCAGTTGCTGTTTTTTCCCAAATGGCGGTCATAATATCTCCCGTTTACAATTCAGTCTGTATATTTTATAGCTTTTTATATAAAAAACAAATATTGGCCGGTCGCCCAATTTTTAATAAAAATAAAGAACGATTTACTGTATAATTAGCGAGTGAATGAAATGAGGCTATCAGATGGCGATAATTAAGACTACAGATAAAGACCAGCTCGACTTCCAATCTTCTTTAAACGAGCTTAGCGAATACTTCTCACAGCTGGGCGTGCGGAAAGGCAGAGCATTGACATACAATGTCCTGACCTACGGCTGCCAGCTCAACGAATCAGATTCCGAGAAACTCTCGGGCATGCTCGCATCAATGGGACTTACGGCATCAACAGGCGGCGAACTGGACGATGCGGATGTGATCGTATTCAACACTTGTTCTATCAGAGAGAATGCCGACAGACACCTGTTCGGTAATCTCGGTGTGTTTAAGACCCTTAAGAAGAACGACAGAGACGTAATAATCGCTATCTGCGGTTGCATGATGAAGGTGCCCGAGAATGTCGAGAAGATAAGGAAGTCTTATCCTTTCGTAGACCTCGTATTCGATCCCCAGCAGCTTCACAGATTTCCGGTCCTGTTAAGAGACGCGGTAAGGAGCAGGAAGCAGTTAGTTAACATCTCTGTTGACGACTATATTGCCGAGGACAGTTATTTCCCGATAGACAGAAAGAGGAAGTTCAGGGCGCTCGTACCGATCATGTACGGCTGCAACAACTTCTGTTCATACTGTATCGTTCCTTATGCCAGGGGAAGAGAGAGGTCCAGGAGCTTTGACGAGATCGTCAGGGAATTGGAAGAGATCGCATCCAAAGGATATAAGGAAGTTATGCTCTTAGGTCAGAACGTCAATTCCTACAAGGGTGAAGACGGTAAGACATTTGCCGATATCTTAAGGGCGGCATCTGATATCGAGGGATTCTCAAGAGTCAGATTCATGTCTTCACATCCGAAGGATCTGTCCGAAGAAGTCATAGACATCATGGCAGAAAGACCTAATGTTGAGAAACACCTGCATCTTGCTATGCAGTCAGGCTCTGACAAGGTCTTAAAGGACATGAACCGTCCTTACACGATAGCAAGATTTTTGGAGATCGCAGACAGCTTCAGAAGCAAGGTCGAAGGCGGATCTCTTACAACAGATATCATAGTCGGTTTCCCCGGTGAGACCGAGGAAGATTTCCAGGCAACATTAGATGCAATTGAGAAGGCAAAGTTTGATGCTGCATTCACTTTCCAGTATTCGGCAAGACCCGGAACCAAGGCTGCAAGCTTTACTAATCAGATCCCTCAGGACGTGGTGACTGAGCGTTTCGGAAGACTTACAGAATATACAAACCGCTATGCTGAAGAGTCCAATGCAAAACTTATAGGCAAGACTATGGAAGTCCTTATCGAAGGCATCAGCAAGGCAGGTGACATGACCTTCTCAGGAAGGACCATAACAAACCATCTGGTCAACTTTACGATCCCCGAAGATCTGGGGATCGATGTCGGACCTGACTGCCTCGAGGGAAGGCTCTGCGAGGTCAGGATCGACCGTGCCAGACCTTATTCTGTTGACGGCGTGCTCGTCAGCTTGAAGGGAGAATAAGCGTGGTCGATAACAACGGGTTTGACGAGAATAACGTAAAGGCAGCGGGACAGTTCCCGATGAGCCTTTCTGATCTTAAACCGGAAGAGCTCTCTCCTATGATGCAGCACTATGCTGAGATGAAGGAGAAGTGTCAGGATTCATTCCTTTTATACAGACTCGGTGACTTCTATGAGATGTTTTTCGATGACGCTGTAAAGGCAGCTAAGATATTAGAGCTCGCTCTCACCAGAAGAGACTGCGGCTCAGGATACAGGGCGCCTATGTGCGGCATCCCGTTCCATGCTTATTCCACATATGCCAACAGACTTGTCCAGGCAGGATACAAGGTCGCCATCTGCGAGCAATTAGAAGATCCTTCGGTTGCAACGGGACTTGTCAAGCGCGGCATAATCAAGATCTTAACGCCGGGCACCATCACGGAATCAGGCGGACTTGAAGACCGTAAGAATAACTTCCTTATGAGCGTTTACTGTGTAGGTTCACAGTTCGGTGTGGCATGCGCAGATATCTCAACGGGTGACTTCGAAGCAACTCAGCTGACGCTTACAGATAACGGCGAACACCTGATAAATCTTATCGGCAAGTATTCTCCTTCGGAGATCATCTATAATTCCAACTTCGAGAGTACGCCTGAGATGGCCGCGATCAGGAGCGGAACTGATATTGCGCTTACGAGAAGAAACGACAGAGACTTCTCCGAGAGCCTGTTTAAGAGCAGTAATGTTGCGGTTCAGGATGCAAAGCTTTTTACCAATCCGGAACTGATGTTCTGCGCGTGCTCTGCGCTCCTTCTTTATGCTGAAGAGACACAGACTGATAAGGTTACTTATCTTGACTGCTTAAGATGCTATAAGATCTCCGATACCATGGAGCTTGATGTTGCCACGAGAACAGGACTTGAGCTTACATCCACGATCAGGACAAAGCAGAAGAGAGGATCGCTCCTCTGGGCTATCGACCGTACCAAGACTTCAATGGGCGCAAGACTTCTCCGCAAGTGGGTGGAAGAACCGCTTATCTCTGTAAGGGCCATCAACAGAAGACTTGATGCTGTAGAAGAAGCAAAAGATAAGTACATGGCCCGTCAGCAGATCATCGAAGGTCTGTCAGGCCTTTACGATATCGAGCGTCTGGCAGGTAAGGTATCACTCGGAACGTGTAATGCCAGAGACCTGTTATCGCTCCGCAATTCACTCCGCAAGATCCCGTTTGTAAGAGACGGCCTTGAAGAGTTCGGTAAGGGCATGTTCAAAGAGATCAAGCAGTCCATGGATCCTCTTACTGATATCTGTGATCTGCTCGAAAAGTCGATCAATGAAGATGCGCCTGTTACCGTTAAGGACGGTGACATCATCAAGCGCGGATATAACGCGGAATGCGATGAATTATATGACCTCGCAAAGAATGCGAAGGAATATATTCTCCAGCTCGAAAACAACGAACGTGAGAGAACGGGTATAAAGACTCTTAAGATCGGATACAACAAGGTGTTCGGATACTTTATCGATATCCCGAGAAGCCAGTCTGACAAGGTTCCCGAAGAGTATGTAAGAAAGCAGACTCTCGTAAATAACGAACGCTATATCACACCTCAGATCAAGGAACTTGAAGATAAGATCGTAAGTGCTTCTTCAAGACGTATCGCACTTGAGTATGAGCTCTTCACCGAAGTTAGAGAAGCTGTTTCTGCGGTATCAAATAAACTCTTCGACACGGCGCGTGCCGTTGCGCAGACTGACGTAATAACTTCGCTTGCCGAGCTTGCTGAAGTTGAGAATTATGTTAAGCCTGCTATAGATGATTCCGAGATCATCGATATCAAGGGCGGAAGACACCCTGTAGTTGAGCAGATGATGAGATCATCTCATGAGACGTTCGTTCCCAACGATATCCTGATGGATGAAGACAAGAGACTCATGGTCTTAACAGGTCCTAACATGGCCGGTAAATCAACATTCATGAGACAGACGGCTCTCATTGTCCTTATGGCTCAGATCGGATCTTTTGTTCCTGCCGAATCTGCAAAGATCGGTCTTGTAGATCACATCTTTACGAGGATCGGCGCTTCAGACGATATTTCCACAGGGCAGTCAACATTCATGGTCGAGATGAGGGAAGTATCTTATATCCTCAAGAATGCCACCAGGAAGAGTCTGCTTCTCCTTGATGAAGTCGGAAGAGGAACGAGCACATATGACGGCCTGTCTATCGCATGGGCGGTGATCGAGTACATAATAGATCCGAACATACTCTACAGCCGTACGATTTTCGCGACGCACTATCACGAACTTAATCAGCTCGAGCGCCTTAACAGAGGCGTATATAACAATCATGTAGAAGTCAGGGAGGAAGGCGACAGCGTAACGTTCCTTCATAAGATTTCCGACGGCGGTACTTCCGACAGTTACGGTATCGAAGTCGCAAGACTTGCGGGACTTCCTGCTGACGTGCTTAAGAGATCTAATTCCATCCTGTCAGAACTTGAGAGGATTGGTAAGTTTAAGGTCAAGGGTAACCGTGAGACATTAGGCAATGACGAAGAACTGTCGAAGGACGTTATGCCGGGACAGGAATCTTTCTTCAATCCTGACAACGTTGTTTACAGAAGAGAAGATAAGATCCGCCAGACGTTAAGAGACTTGGATCCCACGAGATTAACTCCTATCGAAGCTATGAATATCCTTTATGAATTGAAGCAGAAGTGTTCGGAGGAAGACGTTGGGCAGGATTAATATTTTAGATACCAGGACCGCCAATGCCATTAAGGCCGGAGAGGTCATTGAACGTCCCGTTTCCGTAGTAAAGGAACTGGTCGACAATGCCATCGACAGCGGTGCTTCCAGGATCACCGTTGAATTTGCAGGCGGCGGAATATCTCTTATAAGAGTATCTGATGACGGATGCGGAATGGACAGGGAAGATGCTGAGAAAGCATTCCTTATTCATGCAACATCAAAACTTCATTCGATCGAAGATATCTACTCACTCTCAACCAACGGATTCAGAGGCGAAGCCCTGGCATCTATTGCAGCCTGCTCTGATGTAACTCTCACAACATGTCTTAAGGGTGAGATGAGCGGTTCAAAGGTCGTCTACGAAGACGGTTCGCTTAAAGGTGTTTACGATAATCCATCATGTAACGGAACAACTGTTGAAGTAAGGAATCTGTTCAAGAATCTTCCTGCAAGGTATAAGTTCCTCAAGAAAGATTCTACCGAAGGAATGTATATTACCGGCCTTATCGAGAAGATCGCAGTTATTGCACCTGAGATATCCATTAAGCTCATTAAGGACGGAACGACTCTGTTTACCACTCCGGGTAACGGTTCTTCACTCGATGCAGTCTATGCGGTATATGGAAAAGAGACTGCAAAAGCACTGGTTCCCGTAACCTTCAAGTATGAAGGCGGAAGGATAGAAGGCTTTACAGGTCTAACTTCGTTTGTCAGAGGCAACAGAGGTCTTCAGGTCGTATTCGTAAACGGCAGACTGATACACAGCAAGACTGTATCTGCCGCTATCGATGAAGCATATAAGAACGCAGTAATGAAGAACAAGTTCCCGATCTGCTTCCTCATGATCTATTGCGAACCCGGAACCGTTGACGTTAACGTCCATCCGCAAAAGAGTGAGGTCAAGTTCAGCAGTGACGGCGATATCTTCAGACTTGTATATCACGGTATAAAGGATGCTCTGAATAAGAGCGGTGAAGCAGGACTCTCATTCGGCGGAATCGCAGCAAAGGATGAAGAGGAGACGAATACGGGAACACAGCTCAGATATGATTTCTCATCTGCTGCTCCTGCCAAAGCTGCAGCCGGGCCTAAGTCTCCCGCACCGGCTTCGCATAAGCTCGGACAGCAGGCCGGAGATCCTGCGGCAGCAAATAAACTTCTGCAGATATTGTCCGAGTTCAAACCCGATATCAATGCCTTGAAGGAAACTCCTAATGAGCCTTCGGCGGCAGAAGAACCTGTTATAGAAGAAAAACTTGAACCTGCTGCGCCTGCCATCATTGAAGATGTTCAGGAGAACAGAACATTGACCGATATCGACAGACTTGCTGCAGCAGATTTTGTCGGCATAATATTCTCGACATATATCATCCTCCAGAATGAAGATGTCTGCTTTATCGTTGACCAGCATGCAGCTCACGAGAGAGTTCTCTATGAAGAATTCATGGTGAAGAAAAAGCCCGGAACTGCGCCTGCCGTTGAACAGGTATTAACACCTCAGGTCTTAACGCTCTCGTGGGAAGACTACAGCTTCGTTGAAGACAACATTAAGAGATTTGAAGAGAACGGTTTTGAACTTGAACTCTTAGGTGACAGACAGATAGCTGTAAGAACCGTTCCTCTCGGCAAGGCAGGCAGACAGTCTGAAGTATTCAGTCAGATCCTTACTGACCTCAAGCGTGAAGTTCCTTCCAAGTCTGAAATCTGGTATCAGCTCATTCAGACCACGGCTTGTAAGGCTGCTGTAAAGGCAGGGGATAAGCTTACTCAGCAGGAAGCGATGAAGCTCATAGAATCACTCTCCAAGCTCGAAGATCCCTATCACTGTGCTCACGGAAGACCGACATTCTTCACGGTCTCCAAGAAAGACTACGAGAAGAACTTTAAGAGAATCGTCTGATGGATAAGTCATTCCCAATTTTCGAGAAGTATTCATATATCCCGATAATTGCGGGACCTACAGCAAGCGGCAAGAGCGCGCTTGCTCTGGAGATCTGCAGGATAGCAGGCGGTGAACTTGTCTGCGCTGATTCGATGCAGATCTATATAGGCCTTGATGTAGGAACTGCAAAGGATACGAAAGAAGAGATCGGTGACGTTCCTCATTATTTAACGGACATCATTGAACCCGGCACGGATTTTTCCGTTTATGACTACATAAACACTGCAATCCCGGTAATAAGAGATATCCTCAGCAGAGGTAAGCTCCCCGTGGTATGTGGCGGAACAGGACAGTATATCTCATCACTTCTTTACGGCCTTGATTACGGCACCGGTGATGAAGATGCTGAACTTGAAGCTACAAAAGAACTCGAAAAGGAGTTCGAGGCAAACGGAATAGAACCGCTCTATTCAAGACTTCAGGAAGAAGATCCGGAAGCGGCAAAACTAATTCATCCTAATAACACGAGAAGAGTAATAAGAGCGCTTGCTGTACATAAGGCCCTTGGTATCACATTCAGCGAGAAAAATAAGCGTTCGAAGACAAACGGTCCCGAGTTCCCGTTCAAGGTCTTCATGATCGACTGGAACAGGGAAGAGCTCTATGACCGCATTAACCGCAGAGTAGGTGTAATGATAGAGAACGGCCTTATTGATGAAGCGAAGATGCTGATCGGATCAGGAGTCGACAGAAGTTCAACCTGCTGGCAGGCAATCGGTTATAAGGAAATGCTGAAATATTTAGACGGCGAGGAAACTTTGGAACAGGCCTGCGACAGGATAAGGATAGGAACCAGACATTACGCCAAAAGACAGCTTACCTGGTTAAGAAGCATGGGTGACGATGTAACGCCCGTAAAACCTGATCTGGCATCTGTTAATGCCAGGCTTGTATTAGATTTATGCAAATAAAAAATCGCTGATAATATATCAGCGATTTTACAACAAGTCCCAATTTTCGAGATATACGACAATCCTTATTGAATTTGTACTAAAATCTCATAGATAATATGAGAAACAAGATCAGGAGAAAGGGGGTCGTTAGTCTATTGTATACCGATGGAGACCAACTACTTTCCCGAGAATTCTGCAGCCTTCCGTGTTGAACGGGATGGGTGAATAATCATCATTCTCCGGGAAGAGATAGGGAATTCCATTCTTCTTACCGAAACGCTTGACCGTTGCTTCATCATCAATAAGGGCAGCTATGATATCTCCCTCTTCGCAGGAGTTCTGCTTACGGACAATGATGAGATCACCGTCCAGGATGTGAGCATTGATCATACTGTTACCGCGGACCTTGAGCATAAATGCTTCGGAATCTCCGATAATCGATCTGCTGACGTAGAAAGAATCACTGTAATCCTCATGAGCCAGTATAGGAATACCGGCTGTGATCTTACCAACTACAGGAACAGCTCTGTAATTATTCAGGTTAGTTACAGCAGAAGCACCTGCAGATGGCTGGATGCTATCGTCAGAAGACTGCTTGATAACAATTGCTCTGCGAAGTCCCGGTCTGTATTCGATAATTCCCTGACTGTCGAGCTGCTTGAGGTATGTGTGAACCGAAGATGTGGACTTGAGACCAACGCCGGCACAGATGTCGCGGACAGAAGGTGATATCTGATGTTGTTCAATATAGTCTCGAATGTAGTTATATACGCGATCGATCGTCTTATTCTCTCCTGTCATAAGTAACCCTCCAAACATATTTTCTATCATAATAGCATTTTATTATTTTATGTCAAACAATTGTTTGGCAAATATTTTAATCACTAAGAAAGGAGGTACGCATATGGGTACTTCAAACGATAAGAACGGACAGAGATTTCACAATTCTGATGACGAGCTGAAGAATGCGAAATCATTTGAGGAAGCTAGGGAAATCGTAAAAGCCAGGCTTAAACTCCTGCGGGTTGATATTGATTTCAGGTCTCCAATAGAAGAATCACTGGTCAGCGAGCTTGACAAGGCGCATGATGACAGGGATCGTAAACTTATGGATATTTATGCCAGGTATTGTTCGCCTTGCAAGGTAGGAGATTACAGTTCAGATCCTAGATCACAGAGAGATATGAATGACATCATGATCGATTTTTCAGAAGGTTACGACAAGTTCATCAGAGCCATGGAAGAAGATCTGATAAGCATGATGACGAGAAGAAGAAATGCAACGCAGCTCATGACAAAGATGCTTTCCGTCAAGTATCCCTATTCTAAGATCATGTACCTCTGTTACTACAAAAACATGAGGGACTCTGAGGTAAGAGACAAACTCTACATGAGCAGATCCTCATACTACCGTATCAAGAATATGGGCTTGGATATGCTCACTAAATTATGTTATCCCGTCGATCCGGATTCAGACGGCGATTGAGCTGACAACTGCATCTCTTGCTTAGCGGAAGAATGCCACTACTTGCTTTATTGAAATAATGCTATAATCGCGTCTATAGGTGATGAAAATGGCAGTAAACCAGGATGACAACAATTTATCTTCTTCCGCAGGCAAGAGCAGTGTAGTTCTTGATTTTCTCGGTTGCTCTTATCGTGCCACGGTCAGGCTTATTAAAGGTCTTCCTGCAAGATGCATCAATTTCGTGAAGCGTAAGATCAAGGAGTACCGCAACCGGCCGAAGAGAACTGACATCAGCCGGGTCTATGTTGTTGTCGGTTATACGACCAAGAAGCGTGTCGATGAGAAGTTTAATGCCGAGAGAAGAATGATGATCATAAGAAGAGGACTTCTCGTACTGATCTTCCTGCTCATCATCTTCATTGCGATAAACAGATTTACCGAGATGATCAACTACGGTGAACTCTCACAGATATTCGGTGTCGATTCATTCGATGAAGTAGTAGAGAACGATCCGTTTGCTGACAGAGCAACACAGACTACAGGCACAACAACGGAGACTAATACCAGTGCTGTGCTTACTGAAGCTTCTGCTCCAACCAACTGATTCAGTAGTTTTATAGTATTTATATTTGATAAATCGGCGAAAATGAAAGTTCGACAATTCGAACTTTCATTTTATATTTGCCTATTGAAATTGATAAAGCGTTGTAATACTATACATAACGATTGGTTTAAACTAGGTTTGTTTACCTAAGCTTTCAGTCTACAAAATGAATTTTTAGCCTAAGGAACTTGCAAAAATGTTCCGGGCAGAAGAAAGGTGGAAATCTTATGGATTACAAGATTGAGAATGAGTATCTTAACGATCTCATGCAGAAGGTTATGGTAAGGAATGCAGGCGAGCCCGAGTTCTTCCAGGCAGTTTATGAGTTCCTTAACTCTATCGCACCGGCACTTCCGGTACACCCTGAGCTTATTGAGAAGCAGGTTCTTGAGAGAATCGTAGAGCCTGAGCGTCAGATTATGTTCAGAGTTGCTTGGATCGACGATAACGGCAGAATTCAGGTTAACCGTGGTTACAGAATTCAGTTCAACAGCGCTATCGGACCTTACAAGGGCGGTTTGAGACTCCATCCCTCTGTTAACCTCAGCATCCTTAAGTTCCTCGGCTTCGAGCAGATATTCAAGAACTCACTCACAGGTCTTCCTATGGGCGGCGCTAAGGGTGGTTCTGACTTCGACCCTAAGGGCAAGTCTGATAACGAAGTAATGGCTTTCTGCCAGAGCTTCATGCGTGAGCTTTACAGACACATCGGACCTGACCTCGACGTACCTGCAGGCGATATCGGTACAGGTGCAAGAGAGATCGGCTTCATGTTCGGTCAGTACAAGAAGATCGTTAACGAGTTCTCCGGTGTTCTCACAGGTAAGAAGCTCTCATTCGGTGGTTCACTCGCAAGAACAGAGGCTACAGGTTATGGTCTTTGCTACTTTGTAGATGCACTTCTCCGTGAGAAGATGGACACATCTTTCGCAGGCAAGACAGTTGTTATCTCAGGTTCAGGTAACGTTGCTATCTATGCTACAGAGAAGGCTCAGCAGCTCGGCGCTAAGGTCGTTGCTCTTTCTGACTCCAACGGTTACATTTATGATCCTGAGGGCATCAAGCTTGATATCGTTAAGGACATCAAGGAAGTTAAGAGAGGCAGAATCAGCGAGTATGCTGATCAGGTTGCTTCCGCTACATACACAGCAGACGAGAATGGTTCTAAGGGCATCTGGACTATCCCTTGCGACATCGCTCTTCCTTGCGCTACACAGAACGAGCTCGGTATCGAGTCTGCTAAGACACTCGTTGCTAACGGCGTAAAGGTTGTTGGTGAGGGCGCTAACATGCCTACAACGCTCGAAGCTACTAAGTACTTCCAGGACAACAACGTATTCTTCACACCTGGTAAGGCTTCCAATGCCGGCGGTGTTGCTACATCAGGTCTTGAGATGTGCCAGAACAGCGCTCGTCTTTCATGGACATTCGAAGAAGTTGATGCAAGACTTAAGGGCATCATGGAGAACATCTTCCACACAGTTGATGCTACAGCTAAAGAAGTTGGCTGCGAGAACAACTACGTTGTCGGTGCTAACATCGCCGGTCTCCTTAAGGTTTCTGACGCTATGATCGCTCAGGGCTGCATCTGATAATTAACAGGTTAAGTTAACTTAAAACATACGGGGTTGCGGCATTTGCCGTGACCCCGATTTGTATTTCCGCCATTATGCCATTTATACAAAACAAGGCTTTTTGCCACAGTTTTCTTTTAATATTTATAATCAGACAATTTGGGAACAGATGGTATAATTGAATGACTTTTCGAAAAGCTATATATGGAGATTAATTGGCGAGAATGAGTAAATCAGACCGCGGCTTTGAGGGTGATAAGCCCAAAAAGAAGTCAAAGGCCCTTAGTTATACAGTCAGAGTAATTGCAGCCCTTTTGGGACTTGCAATTGGTTTTTGTCTATATTGGGTTTATATTTTCGGCGGAACTTATGTAGCAGTTCCTATTGTTAACGAAGAGGATTATTCCACATTAGCGAGCCTCGATGGCGGCAGCACTACAGGCGGTGATGTTACTTCTTCATGGAGTAACGGCGGCCATACAAGACTTTATTACGATCCCTCACATCCCATTATCGAAGTTAAGCAGAAGGATCCCGATATCGAGAACATTCTCGTATTCGGTATCGATGCCAGAGGTACTGACGATTATGCGTGCCGTACAGACTGCATGATGATCCTTTCTATCAACAGCCGTGAGAAGTCTCTTAAGATCATCTCATTGATGAGAGATACAGCTGTATATATAGGTGATACTCCGGATACTCTCGGAACAAGACTTAACAAGCTTAATTCCGCCTATCATTACGGTGGCGTAGGCGAGATGATCAACACCATAAATATCATCTATGGCCTTGATATCCAGCGTTTCGTTATGTTCGATTTCGGCAGTGCTGCTGAGATGATCGACCTTGTTGGCGGCGTTGATATCGATGTTAAGCCTGAAGAGGTCTCATACGCTAACAAGTATCTTGATGAGATGTACACGTTGGACGGAAATACTTCTCCGCACCTTACCAAAGGCGGCGTTCAGACTCTGGACGGACACCAGGCAGTAGCGTGGTCCAGAATCAGATATCTCGATTCTGACTTCGTAAGAGCTTCAAGACAGAGAACTGTTGCCACCGCTCTCATGACCAAGGTAAATGACATGTCTTATGGCAGAAAACTTCAGCTTTTGAACGATTCTGCGGGAGTTTTCGAGACAAATATGGTTACTGCTGATATAATGCGTGTGGCATTAAGCTGTTTTGAGTGCATGGATAACCGTGAAGAATACAGATTCCCGGAGGATGGTTACTATACTGTTCAGAACGATCCGTGGATGATGATAGTAGATTTTGACATTCTAAAGCAAAGAATTAATGAATATATTTGGGGTGAGTAAAGATGAGTAAGACAGTAGCTACGTGTATTGCTGAGACGAATCTGGTTCAGGGAGAACCTCAAGAGAACGTATTCTTTCTTACACTCTCACGTAAGATCGAAGACTTCCCGAACGAGTTCTTAAGAACCGCCAGATCAACATCTCCGATCCAGATCTGCGCGATTTTCTCTACGATCGGTCCTGACAATCTTTCTGCAGTATTGAACTTAGAGCTCAACGCAGAACTCGAGAGAATCGCAGCCGCTTGCTCCAATCAGGCAGTCCTTGATTTTGAAGGATTTGCTAATCAGGTAATAAACAACCTCAACGTTAAGGTTTGCAACTTTGCAGCTAATAAGGGTACCCAGTTCAAGACTTCAATGTCCATGTTCGTTATCGAAGGCGACATCCTGAGAGTTATCCATGTCGGTATCACTAAGGCTGTATTGTTCAGAAACAACCGCATCATGCTCCTCACAGAAGAGCAGACAGTAGCACACAGATATGTTCAGATGGGCGCTATCCAGGCATCCGAAGAGCTTACGCACCCTGAGAACATGAACCTTACCCAGTATCTCGGAAAGATGCCTCAGGAAGGTCCCGTAAACGCAGACAAGAAGGTCCACTTGAAGCTCCAGGACAACGACGAGCTGTTCCTCATGGGCGTAGGTCTTTCCAGAAAGCTTCCTTCCCAGATGCGCAACTCCATCATTGCCAAGCCTTTGTCAACAGAGGTTAAGGCTAAGGAGATCATTAACTCAGCTATCAGCTACGGCCTTAAGGCTGGTCTTACACTTATCGATATCAAGGTTGAATCAACATTCCTGCTTCCCGGTGACGCTGTTATCAACAGCAACTTGAAGAACGATGCAGAGGTTGCACCTTCAAGGCCCGGAAACGCTGCAAGACAGCAGAAGTCACAGGCATACACAAACTTCGATTCCGGTGCTGATTCTTCCGATACTATTAACTTTGTACCCGGTGAGACATCTAATGGTGTTGACCCCGAAGAGGAGCCTATCGTGAACGAGAAGAAGGAAAAGATTACGACTATTATCATACCTATTGTAGTTTTCCTTGTTTGCATCCTGTTGGGCTTCGGTGTCACATTCATGATCTT
>JAILHX010000006.1 GCA_024695565.1 Saccharofermentans sp.
CTCACCGAATGGCACGACCTCCTCGAATGCATGAACAAAGCCGACAAAGCGATGTACCTCGAGAAGAAGACCAAGAAGTCCAGATCATCCTAAGGCTCCCATTATTTCTCATAAAGAAGACTGTTCACCCCACAGTCTGAAAACCCCGGAAGTTTTTGTCTTCATGCTTCCGGGGTTATTCTTCATTCATTCGATCACAAGCTCACATAATGTTTGAAGGGATCTTCTTCGATTGCTGCGATTTACGAGCTCACTTAATGTTCGAACAAAATTCGATAAGCTCTTCGCGGTGAGGCTCGACTGCCTCTTTGTATTCGACGGATGTAAATCCGATATGGCCTGCGCATTCAATCTCGAGATGACCGTAAAAATGCTCGATGCTGCCGATCAGTCTCTCACATTCTTTCATGTTGGGGCCGGTGCGGAGAACTATTGCGTAACCGCGCTTGCCTGAAGGAATGGTCTTGTGCGGCTCGTGGGTATTGCACCACGGCGTGCACCTGTCGATAAAGGCCTTGAACTGCCCGGGGATGTCAGCCCAGTAAGAAGGAGCGACACAGACGATGACATCTGCCATGGCAAACTCTTCCATCAGTTCCTGCGCGCCGTCGTTCATGACGCACTCTGCGGTCTGATGGCAGCTCCTGCAGCCTTTGCAGAAAGCAAAATCATAATCGTCGATGCAGACGGACTTAACGTCAAAACGCTTTGCCAGCTCCCCGCAGACGATATCAACGATCGCTGCCGTTGCGCCGGTCTTAACGGGACTGCAGTTTACGATAAGCGCGTTCACAGATCTTCCCTCCTTATTACCGATACATGTGTGATCTCATTGTCTGCGTCAGGATACTCTTTAAGGAACTTCATGCCGATGGATTCGGCGGTCTTATAAGAGCCTACATTGGTATATTTGCAGTAAGAATACAAAGCTGGATATTCCGTGTTGGCAAATGCCCAGTCGCGCACTGCCAAAGCAGCTTCCCGGGCAAATCCCTGCCCCTGCCTGTCGGCGCGGATGTGATAGCCGATCTCAGGGAGCATCTCGCCTTCAATGTTCTGAAGCGTCAGGCCGCAGTCGCCGATCATCTCGCCGGAATCCTTAAGGCACACCGCCCACAGCCCGAAGCCGTCATTGCGGTAGCGGTTCATGTTGCGCTCGATCCAGCTTCTAACGCGCGCTTCGTCGAATGTATAAGGATAATGGATCATGATAGCATCGTCGCCTAAGACGGCGTTCAGCGCATCAAAATCATCCATTGTCATCTCGCGAAGGAACAGCCTCTCTGTCTCTAAGATCTTCTTCATGCAAAGTTCTCCGGTAATTTTCTAAACATTATAGCAATCAAGTCAAAAAACGCACCAACAAAAATGTCTGATTTTTCATACCATATATGATATGGAAATCAGCAATTTCCGGATGCTAAAAAATAGTGGAGCGAGCCGATCTGTTGATTTATCAACACTTTGGCACCAGGCTGTTGCTTAACATAAAAATCCCCGGAGCATTTAACATTACTTCGGGGATCTGTCACACTGTATATTGTTTTTTAGCCGCGTTATAACTATGCGTTTAATACTCACTGTAATAAGCAACATCATCGAAAATAATCGAACCTTCCTCTGTGCCGTCGGTGGTGATGGTAATACCGGTAACGGATGTGAAGTCGAACGATGACGAGTTTCCGAACATGGAAGGAGTAATTATCACCGTCTGCAGCTGATGCTTATATTCATAGCTTCCGAAGAAAATATCCTGTTTGCAAAGCTGAACTGCAAAAGAGTGGTAAACGAGAACGGGGCAATCAGCGGAGATTGTATTGCCGTGAGAATCCGTAAGAGTTACCGTGTAATCGAGACCGGAATCCATATCCGCCGTATCTTCCCTCATGTCCGCGATAGCGAAGCTTACGGCACCTTCTGATATATCGATATCATCAAATGCAAAGGAAACTGAAGGAGAGGATTCTTCATCCCAATTAACTGAGAGAACGTATTCCTCGCTCTCACCGCCGAAGCCCCTGTCATAAGGGACATATGTCCATCCGGAAGAACCTGCAACACTGACGGCAGTGCCGTTGCCTGAATTAACAATATCCACAGTATCGTCGAAGGAGCAAAGGGTAACCCTTGAAGAATCCTCGTAATTGGTCACGTATACCGTATCAGGAAGATCACCCTCATAGGAAGATACATCAGAGAGTAAGGACGCATATGTATCATCTCCCAGAACAGTAGAGTCAAGGAACGTTCTGATATATGCCTTGGCAATCTTCTTCTGATCACCTTCGTCAATAAAGTTGTTCGTATTAAGATAGCCTTTACCCATAGGTGCCATATCGTACTGTCCCCACAGGGAATTGAACTGGCCGTGGTTGGCACCAAGGATATAGACAGACGACTTAACAAAAAGCTCATCGGTCTCGCTTGTAAAGGTTATATTGTTATACTGCTTTTCGCCCATCATGGAACTTACGTCCTGATCGTTGCTTCCGTGGATAAGAAGGTAGTTAACATCAGTTATCTCAACCGAGCGTCCAACGGGCCTGTACTGGTCACAAACAGGTGCGATCGCAACGATCGATGTGATATTAAAGTGGTAATCAAACCTGATGTTGCCGTCTTCAGGATAAGCATCCAGGTCGTTGAAAAGATATGCTGTTGCAACCATCTCTCCGCCTCTGGAATGACCTCCGATGGCAAGCCTTTCCTTATCGAAAAGTCCCGATAACGGACTGTCCGAAGAATCAGAAAGCGAGAACAGTGCCTTCATGTTTTCGAGGAGTACATATGCGCGGAGATCATTGCCTGCGCCAAGCTCATTGATGATATTCTCATCAACGGAAATAACTGCATATCCGTTAGATGCAAGGTACTGTCCCAAAAATTCATAACCCAGATAAGAAGGCGTCGCAGAATCGTGGTTGCCGTGTACGATGAAGAACACCGGGCAACCTTTTTGTCCTTCGGGATACCAGATCTGTCCCTTAATGGGTGTCTGGGAATAATCTCTATCGCTTGCAAGCCATACAAGTGCAGTTATCGGATCTTCTGCCTCTTTTGTCTGCTCGAAAACAGTAAGGTCAATAGTAGAGGTCAATATATCATCGGTATCTTCAGGACCATAAGACAGCGTTGAAACAGTATAAGGACCGTTCTCGAGATAATCGGAAAAACCTGCAACCGTGGAAACGGAAGCGCCTTCTATCGAATTGTAGAAATCAACCCTGCTGTCACCGAAGCTGTCAGTACGGTAGAAAAAGCAAAACATTGAAACATAGGCAACGCACAAAACTAATGCGATATATGCCGTAACCTGCTTGAATCTGCGTGTCCTTATAAAGCCCCAGATGACGCGTCCAAAAAGATCGACGGAGAACACCAGAAGGAAGCTCATTATCACAGCTCCCGGGATCTGCTCAGCCTGATTGGCAACAACGTTCATGGCGCAGACAGCGCTCCAAGAGACAAGAAAATAAGCTTTGCACCTTTTGCCGCCGCCAAGTAAAAGCTTTATCACAAGATTCAAAAGCTCCGCAAACAGCGCCCAGAAAGCCGCCATAATCAGGAGACACAAGACATAAGGGATCTTGCCGAGCGATTGCTCTTCCAATGTCGATGCCCAGAACTGCGCTGCCAGAACAGTCTCCAGTATCATGGCAAGGAATCTGCCCTTGCCCAGAAACTCCATTGCGGGAGCAGTTTTCCTTTTGATGAATCCGAACGGTTTCTTTATGCCCTTCCAGATCTTCTTGAAAAAATTTTCCTTCTCCGGCTGAACCGCCTCAGTCTTCATTCCCTCTTCCATAATGCTTTTCCCTTCAATTCCTTCATTAATGCTTTCTTTGTTCACAAGATTGCTCCGCCTTTCTTATTCATGCATAAGTTAGACGGAGCAAAACTGATTTCGTTACAAAAAAAATTATAACAGTTAAAGAGGTGTCATTTGAGGCACCTCCCGGGTTTTATTTCTACGCAATAAATATGCAGATTATGTTCGTGGAACAAAGTCTTCTCCATAAGACAATCCGTACCCCTGTTCGAATACGCATTCCTGCAAACCGATTATCTGCTTGTCAGATCCATACCAGGGAGACGGAAGTCTTCCGGTAAAATCGGCATATCCGCAAAGGACATCAGAGATCCCCTTTCCTTCAGAACCGGGCAGATAACACATGACTACACTATCCCAGGTGTCATAATATGACTTCCCGAGGAAGAGATGTCTGCCGGCTACAATGCAGGCAACAACCGGTTTTCCAAGTGCCTTAGCCTGGTTAATTGCACCCATGTTATCAGGCAGAGCATTATTTCCAACCATGGTGAGATCTACAGCATCACCAAACCACTCGGCATATGAATCTTCGCCGACACAGAGAATGATCACATCAGCTTCATCGTAACGGTCCGGATCTGTTATGACTTCGATACCGTATTCTTCAGCATTCTCCACAAACGCTTCTTTTATGGTAGTAACACCTTTGATGTCATCTACAGGGCTCTTATTCCAGCCCAAAGTCCAGCCTCCAACCTGGGCTGCACAATTATCGGCAGCGGGTCCTATTATCGCAACTTTGCTTCCTTCTTTGAGCGGCAAGGTGTTATTGTCATTTTTGAGAAGGACAAGGCTCTTTTCGACGAGCTGCTCAGCTACTGCTCTGGAATCTATCGAACCCACTTCGCTGCTGACCGTTATGTTCTCACAATACGGATCATCGAAAAGCCCTGCGTTTTTCTTAACTCTGATTATCCTTGTGACTGCATCGTCAACACGGTCTTGCGTAATCTTCCCGTTTTCGACGCTCTCAACGATAACCTTTCTGGCCTTCGCATATTTCTCGCCTTCCATGAGCATATCGATACCGCTGTTGATTGCAGTAATGACCTGTTCATCGTATGTGTCCGGAGAAGTGTACTGTATGGCCATGCTGTCGCTTACGACAAAACCCTCAAAGCCCATCTCGTTCTTGAGCTTCCAGATGTATTCCCCGTTCTCATGCATCTTCACTCCATTGAGTGAAGAATAGCTGACCATTATGGTCTGGACGCCTGCATCGATCTGAGCCTGATAAACTGACAATAGCTCATCTATCTCTTCTTCAGACAGCGCGGCATTGCCTCTGTCGATCAGACTAATGAAGCTGTATTCTTCATGATCGCCTGAACCGAAAAGCACATTGCCGTCACCAAAAAAGTGTTTTGAGCAGGCTATTACTCCGCCGTCTACAAGACCTCTCGTATATGCCGCGGAAAGTCTCGTTATGGTATCAAGATCTGAACTGTAGCATTCATAGGTTCTGCCCCATCTGGGATCTGTGGACTGTGCAACGCAAGGATAGAGGTTCCACATCATGTGACACTGTTTGGCTTCATTAGCCGTGATGAGTCCCATCTGATAAGCAAGCTCCTCGTCATTGGCAGCACCTATTCCGATGTTATGAGGAAAGTAAACGGCACCGACACAGTATCCGACACCATGAACATCGTCCTGAGCCAGCAGGAAGGGGATTCCGGCTTCAGACTCAATGGCTGTCTTCTGATAAGCATCAACGATCGCACTCCACTCTTCTGCAGTATGTACTCCTTCATCGCCGTAGATGCTTCCGTAACAATAGTCCTGCATGCCCGGAATGCTCGCATTTCTAAGTATCGGCTGTACCATCTGGGCAGCCTTTTGTTCCAGGGTTAATTCTGCGACGATCTCTTCAGGTGTCATATCCGCATACCGCTGGTACTTATAGTCGTATGCAGGTTTGCATGCGGCTAATGGCAAGATCATGAAAAAAAACAGTAACAGACTAAGCGCTCTTTTCATAACAATTCACCTTCCTTAAGAATTGATGATAACAACGCTGCTTGTGATAAATGTGTGAGTAATATGTGATTTATGTGAAGAGCGGGAGAATGATGGTTGCCAGCACGTCACTGCCGTCATTTACGAGAGATACCGTGCCGTTATGGCGTTCGATTATCAGCTTGCCCAAATAGAGCCCCAGGCCGGAACCGCCGTTTCTTCTGCTTCTTGAGCTGTCCGCTCTGTAGAAAGCTTCGAAAAGATGCGGGAGGTCTTTCTCGTCTATATGAGAATTAGTATTGCGGATCTCTGTCACTATCTTTCCTTCATTCTTAAAAGCTGAAACAACTATCTTAGAACCATCGGAAGAATAGAAGACACTGTTAGACAGAAAAGCACCAATGGCCATGGAGACAAGCTCGCTGTTTCCTTCAAACACAAGACCGTCTTCAATCTGTGTCTCAAGGGAAATATCTCTCACGTCCAAGAGCTCTTTTATGCTGTCGATCCTTGATCTCAATATGGCGCCCATGTTTTCAGTTTTGCGTTCTATCTCATTATCGGCCTGCATGCGGGATACGGTAAGGATCTCGTTGATCAGAGACTCCATGCGTTTCAGTGAAGAAAGCGTCTTAGGAAGATAAGTATCGATATCGTCATACGGGGCTACACCGTCAATCATTCCGTTTACATGTCCCTGGGCAACTGTAATCGGAGTCTTAAGCTCATGGGAAGCAGCCAGGAAAAACATCTCCTTTTGCTTTTCCATCTCATTGACCCTGTTTATCTCGTGTTCAAGTTCCCTGGTTCTCTCATTTAAGTTTGTAATCGTCTCATCGAGACTCGAAGAAAGGTTATCAAGATTGCGCCCGAGGTCTCCGATCTCGTCACGCCTTGTAGATCCGCTCTTGGCCGTAAAATCCATGTCAGCTATCTTTTCCGAGATCTCTGAGAGTTTTCGAACAGGCCTTGCAAACAGATAAGCGTAGATATAAGAGCAAATGAGAGAGACAAGGACTATCGCTGCGAATATAAGTGGCAGCGTACCCTTAAGAGCTTCAGACAGGACGTTTTCGCCGTGCTGGGACCAAAGACATACAACTGTATAGACTCTGTTCTTTTCCTGATTGAATTCCACACGGGCCGAGGTCGACAAGCTCATTTCCTCGGTGTTCTCAAGGTTTATGAGCTTCATGACATCCCATCTCGTTCTGATAACATACTCTGAACCGGGAACGGTAACAGGCAGATCCGCCCATTCAAAACTGTCGCCTTTATAAAAAACTATATGGCAGTCGTTGGAAAGAACAAAATCATCTATCAAGGGTCCGCATTCGGCAAATGAGACCTGGCTCAGCTCCCCGGTAAACGATTCAAATCTGGATTCCATGTCAGCTCTTCTGACCGTGTTCCAGCTTAACGGAGTGGCATTGTAAAGCAAGAAATATATCAGTACACCGAACAGTACCTGAACGCTGAAAGTTATTATGAAAACCTTGTAAGATAATCTGTCAGTTATCCGTTTGCGCAACACGATACCCCCGACCGCGTACTGTCTCGATTATTCCCTCACCGATTTTGTGCCTGAGATTCTTAATGTGACCGTCAACGATACGTTCGTCAACAAGCGAATTGTAATCCCACAGTTTCTCAAGGATCGCTTCTCTTGTGTAGATCCTGCCGGGATTCTTTATCAGCATCAGAAGAATATCGAATTCTCTGGCCGTAAGCTCGATCTCTTTTTCTCCGATATACACCTTCATCATGTCCGGAATCATTACGACGTCTTTATAAATGACCTTGGTATAACCGTCATCCGGAGCGGATGAGTTGCGCCTGAGCAGAGCTTTAACTTTTTTAAGAAATACCGGCATGGAGAAAGGTTTTGTAACGTAATCGTCGGCAAGTGAATCGTAGCCTCTGACCATCGACTTCTCATCGCTTAATGCAGACAGAAAGATAACGGGCACGTCTGACTGCTTCTTGATCAATTCGCACACGCTGTAACCGTCTATCTTGGGGATCATTATATCCAGGATTACAAGATCGAACTTATCCTTCCCGAAAAGATCAATTGCGTTTATGCCGTCTTCAGCCTCAACCACTCCATACCCGTCATTATGCAGGTAATTTACAAGCAGCTGCCGAAGTTCGAATTCATCTTCTACAATAAGAATCTTTTTCATAAAACTGACTATATGCCCATGCTATCCGGTTGCTTATCCACCAGGTTAACTCTCAATACAATCAATGAGATTTACCAGTTCGTCTGCCCAAAAGCCTTCTTCAATTGATGTGTCATCGATCGCGGTCAACGCTTCTCTTAACAGATCAACATCATCTTCAGTATAATTGCCATCAATATAAGCACATTCGCCGTTCTTCTCGTTTACGGACTTAATGAACTGTGCAAACTCAAATGCGGAATCAAGAAATGCATCCAATGACTTATTAACGGGAAAAAGTTCATCCGCGTCAACATCGAAAACAGCCACTTCGCCATCACCCGTAATGACAATATATCTGTCGTCTATTCTTCCTAACATGCACAAATGCTTGAAATCTTCTCTATCCAAAGGGTATTGCTCGAAGATATTGATCCTGTCGATAAGAGAGTAACCGCCATAATTCTTCTCGGGCTCAATATCAATATACGGTGCAAGTGAATCGGGGATTCCGATCTTAGTCAGGATCTCAACGTCGCGCTCTGACAAAAAGTCAACATGAACTGCATCGTATTTGATCTCTTTTGACAGATCCATCAGTACTTCTTTTTTCTGCTGGTCATACATATATAATAGTCTCCTTCAATTATCCTTGTTAAGCTCCGGTAATTTTCTAAACATTATAGCAATCAAGTCAAAAAACGCACCAATAAAAATGTCTGATTTTCATACCATATATGATATGGAAATCAGTACTTCTCGAAAACTGAAAAATAGAACTTTTCGCGAGCTGAAAAATAAAACTTTTCGAGAACGCAAAAAAAGAGGCTGTCAAAGAATGACAACCTCTTGATTCAATTCAATTGTTCAAGCTATCAATGAACGAAATAGCTGAAGAGATTGAAGCCTGTCGGCATGGGAATCGTGATCATGAAGATCGTTGCTGCGAGAAGGCATACGCAGGCGAAGATGAGGATGATCAAACGGTTCGGGATCTTCTTGAAGATGCCGATGATGCCGAGGAGGAACAATACGAGGGAGTAGATAACTGTAACGAGACCGTAAGCGTCGCCGTTGGCGTTGTCTGTCTTACCCTGTTCGAGAAGTGCGTCTGCTTCTGCAAGAACCTCGTTTGCTTCTGCGAAGTAGCTGTCAACGTAGCCTTCCTTGTCAAAAGGTGTAACGTCCTCTTCCTGATCCATTGCCCACTCGATTGCTTCGTAGAATTCAGGTGTGCAGTTGTCGTTCATCAATGTATCGATCTTTGTGTAGATGAGCTCTGCCTCTTCGGATCTGCCGTTGAGCTCGGCGATCTCAGCGTCGAAAGCGTAATCGTAGATCGTGTTCCAGAGGAGCATGTCCTGCATATAGTACTGAGCTGCCTCGTTGTACATGGAGTTACCCATTGATGAGAGGTTGTTGCTCTGTGTGTAATTTGTTGCCTGGTTACCGCCGTGGAGTGAGCCGATCCAGCCTGCCCATGCAGTAAGGATTGCCGTAACGCCGAGAAGTATTGCGATGATGATCTCTAATTTCTCTTCGCTGAAACCCTTCTTCTCAGTCTTTACTGAAGTCTCGGTAGCCTCAACAGCCTTGTTGTTCTCGTCTGTCATATAGAATCTCCTTTCATAACAGCTGCGACAAATTCTATGATATTTCCCGTATTAATTCAATACGAATCTCTGCGTGGAAAAAGTATTATTTTGTTTTCTCCAAAGACTTCTCGAGGCGGTCCAACTGCTCCTTGAGTGAGCGGATCTCCTTTACGAGTTCCTCGTTGGATTCTGGAGCGGCCTCTGTTGCCGCCTCTTCAGGCTCCCCGGATGCTGCATTCTCTTCTGCAGTAACTTCGCTGATGGCGTTTACGACGATGCCGACTACTACGTTCATTACGATGAATGAAGACAGCAGTACGAACGGTACGAAGTATGCCCATGCGAAAGAGTACACTTCCATGACGGGTCTTGAGATGCCCATTGACCAGCTCTCGAGGGTCATTACCTGGAACAGTGTGTACATCGCCTTGCCGATCGTGCCGAACCAGTCAGGGAACGCTTCGCCGAAGAGGTTCACGCCGATGAGCGCGAAAATGTAATAGATCAGGATGAGTAAGATTCCGGTCCACATGATGCTCGGAATGGACTTGATGATCGCTGCGATGATGACCTGAAGGTGCTTGACCGAACCGATGAGCTTCGTGCCCCTTAATGCCTTGAGGGACTTTAA
Source organism: Saccharofermentans sp. (assembly GCA_024695565.1). The sequence goes on from JAILHX010000006.1 coordinate 10,183, forward strand.
GACTCTTAATACCCTCATCGCACGGAATGCTGCCATGAACGGCAGGCCCGATAACATTGAGATGCCGACGATGACCATGTCGAACCAGTTCCACGGATCCTTGAAGTAATCAAGTCCGTAAGCGAGGATCTTGATGATGATCTCCGCGATGAATATCCAGAGGCACACCGTGTTGATAGTTGCAAATACATACAGCGTCGTATCAGACAGACCCTTGATGGTCTCAACGCCCATCAGGATACAGTTGAAGATGATCACGAACAGGATGATGCCCTGGAAGACTTTGCCGTCTACGATTTTCTTTAAACCTTTTATCATAAATAGATCTCCTGCTTTCCTTATAGGAAAATTTGCCACAGAAGATTCTACCATTTAAAAGGGATTTTAAATCTACTATTTTCAGTTTGCTGAAACTCTTTTTGCCTTCTCTTCGTAGAGAGATTCGTCAGCTGCGGCAAGAGCCGCCTGGAAAGCCGAGATATCGCCGCTGTAGCTGGCGTAACCGACGCTCGCGGAGAGCTCATATTTTGCGCCCGCTTCTTTGTTGAGTCTTAACAGTGTATCCTTGATGCCGCTGCAGAGTTCTTTTATGATCTCTTCGTCTTCGGTTTTCGCGATGATGATAAACTCATCACCGCCGTATCTGGCGATAAAGGTCCTGACAGTAAGGTCGGAGCACGCTATCTTGAGCGCGTCAGCAGTCCTCTTCAGCGCATAGTCGCCTTCGACGTGACCGTACTGGTCGTTGATCAGCTTGAACTTATTGAGGTCGATCATGAGGACAAAGTGAGTGATCTTCTCGCTGCCCTGCTTGAGCGCTTCGCCCGCAACGTATTTCTTGAGCTGCGTTCTGTTGTTAAGGCGCGTCAGTTCGTCGAGCGATACCTGGTCGTTGAGGCTGATGATGTAAACGTAGAGCATCATGATCGCGCAGCAGAAGCAGAACAGCGGAGCCCTGAGCCACACCGTCTGCATGATTCCGAAAACCGTTATGATGACAGGGTATATTCCGCAGGCCAGAAACTGTGCTCTGACAGCGTAATTCTCTTTCTTAAACGCCCTGATAAACGCTCTTATCGAGCTGACTGCAACATACATCGCCGGAACGATCAGGAAGACGATATAATATGTGTCCGTCAGTCTGTTGTCCTCGGTGATAACGAGACCCGGAATGAACAGGAACATGATGAGCATAAAGACCGCCTCGACCATCGCAGGAACGATCGCGATAATGCGGCCCTTTAATTCCATTATGTATTTCTCACCCTGCGCGAGTTCGACATATACGAACCAGGAACCCGTGATCGCACTGAGCAGGATCGCGTTCATAAAGTTATAAACAGACACGAGAAGCCTGGTATCCGGCAGATAGCCGCCAAGTATCAGTACCCATCCGATGTCGCTCAGAAAATAGAGGATGTGGCTTATCGTTATGTTGATGAATATCAGCTGCTTGGTCTGCCGGCCGACAGATCCGAGCTCGCGCACAAGCATTATCATGAAGATAATGATGCAGACGATATTAGCCTCAATGTAAAATGCCGTATAACCGAATTCCATTCTTAAATTATATAAGGCAAATTTTACGCATTCAACAAAACTTAATGAACAAAAATAAAACCAAATGTCCGCTTAGTTCTTATTTTCCGCGAGCCAGTAAACGGCATACTCTGAAACAGGCGTCAGACCGTGGCTTACGGCCATTCCTGATGACATCGGATTCTGCGCATCCCAGTGGACCGTCAGACCCTTGGCGTAACTCTGATTCAGCATCTCATATACTGCGTGGTCTGCAAGACCTTTGTTCCTGTGATCAGGCTCTGTAAAAACATCGAGCTCGACATGGCCTTCGTAAGATAAAAAACTCGAAGATGCCGATACGACCCTGCCTTCGAAAAGGACTGCTGCTCCCGCGCCACGGTCTTCAAAATCCTGATAATCTTTGTAGTTTCTGCCGTGGTCAAAAGGGTGAGTGCTGAAGATCTCAGGCGTAAATGTTGTCAGGGTATAGCCGGCAGGAAGCGGCCTGATTTTTCTCGAAGACTTGGAATGAAACGGAGCCATGACTTCTCTTCTCAGGGTAAACTTTACGGGCATCGATCTTATGAATTCTTCCCACTCATCGCTCATGCAGACGAGCCTGTTCTCATAGATCAGTTCGGGATGTGTGTTTACGAGCCCTGTGTCAGGTTCGCCGCAAAGATAAGTGAACACGGTCTTATAGACCGCGCCGCCGTCGTAATTAAACACAGAGCCGATCTGTCCTCCTTTGCAGGCAGCCATGATAAGCGGGGGTTCTGTCAGGACTCCGCTTCCCCCGCTCTTCCAGATCTCATACTCGCTTTGCGTTCCCATATAATCTAATCCTCTTATCTGAGCAAGGAGTCGCCCTTGAGCATCTCTTCCCAGTCGAAAGAAGGTTCCACGCCCGACATGCACGCGATGGCCGCAAGTCCGTGCGCCGTCGCCCAAATATTAAGGAGCTCTACCTCCTGCTCCTTTTTACTCTTCCTGATCTTATTCTCCTTAAGATACCTGATATAAGTCTCCTTCAGCAGAACGAAAGGCGGATAATCCTCACTAGAATCCGCATCGATCTTCAGGTGTGCAGTGATGTTCTGGCTTCCGAACAGAAACTTGAAATAATCCGGTTTATGAATGAAGAACGATACGTAATGCTTGCCCATCTCAACGATCGCGCTCTCTGCGTTCTTAGCGCCTTTTGCTGCTGTAGTCAGCTCTTCCGTGAACTGGTCCGTAACGCTTGTCTTTATTGCTTCGATGAGCTCTTCCTTATCCCTGAAATGCGCATAAGGCGCAGCATGCGAGACCTGGCATCTCTGCGCAACTTTACGGAGCGAGAGATTCTCTTCCCCGCTCTCGTTTATAATCTTGATCCCCGCATCGATCAGGGCCTGTCTTAAGTTCCCGTGATGGTAACTGTCACTCATCGCAGTTCTTCTCCTTTATCTGCCTTAAGATACCACAAGTAGCCTCAGGATTCTCCCATAAGGGACTGTGCGCGCTCTCGGGGATCTTATAAAAGCCTTTGTCAGGCGCATCGATAATGCCGCAGTATTCTTCAACGAGCGCCCACGGACAGTTATAGTCTTTCTCGCCGCTTATAAAGTAGACTGGGATCTCAAGTTCTGTAATGGATTCCCTGTAATCGAAGCCGTCGAGGTCTTCTGCCAGAGGCGTATTGCGGTACATCTTCATTGCGGTGATGTATGAGAATTTCTCTTGTAGCGTGTAGCATCTGCAGAATAAGATCGGCAGCACGATCCCCTCGAATTCCGACTTGTCCATTATCGTTCCGCCGCCAGCTTCATGGAGCAGCGCCACATAGGAATACCAGTCTTTGCATCTGACTTTTCCGTCTTCAAGCTGCTCGACTGAATCTTCTAATTTTTTTATCGCTCGATTGTCTCCCCTGTCCTCGAAAACACCCTTCATGAAGTTATAGATCTCCGTATCGTTATCCGGGCCGTCAGTCACGCACTGCGCCATGCCAATGAGCGCATAGTAATCTTCGGGGTGATTTTTCGCACACCTCAGCGCAATATGCGACCCGCCCGAGAAACCCATGATGAATATCTTCTCTTTGCCGAACCTGTCCTTCAGATAATCAGTGACAGTCTTGGCGTCGTTAAGGATATTGCCGAGCGTTATCTCATCCGTATTAAACTTCGGATCGTAAGCGATCCCCATGTCCCTGTAATCCCAGTAAACGACGGTAAAATCGTCTTCAAGATTCATGTCCTTATACTTATCGGTGAACACATAATCGTCCGTGCCCGGCCCGCTCGACACGAACAGCAGCACCGGATTATCCGTGTTCCTGCTGTTGATAAAAAAGCCGTTCGGCGCGCCGTTTATGTCCATCACGAACTTCTCGGAAAGACTGTACTCACCGTCGTATTGCCTGATCTCGCCCGAGCTTAGTGCCGCCCATATAACCAGCGGCAGTGCGATCACTGCGACTGCCGCGGCTGCTATAACTATTGCCATACCCTTTTTCCTTCTGCTGTCCATGGCCTGGTCTGACTCCAATCTTTACGCTGTCAAGATAATACAGCGGCAATCTTTACATTGTCAAGATTGGTGGAGGACACGAAAGGGGGAGGAAAACGTGTCCTCCGGGAGCACTTGGTGCCCGGTACAAAAAAGTGCAGAAATTCAAAGAAATCGTGTCGCCCACGTGCATTTTCGCGGTGTTTTGCACGAATTTGTGATGAAAACAGCTCATTTCATCACTTTTTCGTACCTGCAGGAGAACCGTACTCGGCAGGCGTAACGTACCAGCAGAAGAACCGCACCTGCAGAAGAACAGTACCAGCAGGAGAACCGTACTTGCAGGAGAACTGGCAGTCCTCTCAGCAGATCTCCATCGTCTCCAGGTCGAAGCACGTTATGGATCCTGATCCGTAGAACTGGCTGTCCTGAGAATACATGACGCAGCCGGCGACGCCGGGATGGCCGTCAGGCGTAACAAAAGGTGTGATCGTGTCGTAACTGATGGAAGCAACGCTCGCGTCGAGATCGAAAGACGACTTGCCGTCACAGAAGCTCTTGTAGACCTCGGCAGTCCTGTCGAAAAGCTGAGTTTCAGTCAGGCCCAAAGCCGCTGTTACGTCTGCGTCTTCCATTGCTTTCAGCGTATCGAGATCATAATTGCAGATCTCGGTGGTATAGTAGTCTTCGCCGATATAACTGGCATAGATTATGATGGATACGACGTTGTCTTTGACGCCCCACTTATAGGAAATCTGATAGCCGTAGACATAGTCGTCCTCTTTTTCCATCGGATATTCGCTCTGGATGTGGCGGAGCAGCGCATCGTTTATCTCGATCGCTTCCTTGCCGTCAACGAAGAGCTTGGGATATCTGCTCGTATAATCTCCGGTGGGATCACTGAGAGTCAGATAGGTATAATCCTCGACTTTGACCTTATGCTCAGTAATATTTTCCTCAGCCTCAGTAGCCTTAGCCTGACCTGCCGGAGTGCCCTGATTGGAGGTGCAGCCGGCAAACAAAAGTGACAGGCAGAGTACTGCTGATACTATTGCTTCTTTCTTCATTTTCTATTCTCCCCATAACTTTTCATAAATATCCCCGAATAATGGATTGTCTAAATTTTAGGAGTGCAATACATCAAATCAGCATCATTTAAATTTCAATATTGAGAACACCACCTTATAAAAGCTATAAGGTGGTGCCTCTGTAGTGCTTCATATTATCCCCGTTTGCGGCAGGTCTTGTTTTCGGGCATGCGAAAAAAATTAACCCCGTTTGCGGCAAGTCATCTTTTCACACGCCCTCGAAAAACATCATCCCGTATATACCACGCCGTTGATCTCGACGCCGCTTATGTTATCCACATTAAGAACGGTTCCAAATCCGATGGTGAAGTTGCCGCTTCCGTACGCACCTGTTATCGTGATGCCGTTCACGACACCGGTCCCAAATCCGGCTGCTGAAGAAAGATTGCCTTCAGACAGGATCTCGGTGCGTCCGCCGTCAGTCGCAATTACTGCAAAGTCACTTACTTCTTCTCCCGGTATCTCATCACCTTCAGGGTATTCCCAGCTCTTACCCAGCTGGCTTACGCCGTAGGGATTAAGTGTGATCTCGGTGCCGTCTTCAGCGCGGAGTGTTTTGGTCTGGACATTGGGTTCTGTCAGCAGGTCAAAACAGATGCCCTCGTAATATGTGTAATCTTCAACAACTTCATTGCCGTAACCGTCTGTCTCGCCGGTCTCAACGTATTCGAAGAACACGACTCTTATCGGGCGTGAAGCATCGACATAAGAATTGTTCACAGGGTATGAGAACTGGATCGAGATCTGATCTTCACTGAGCGCATCTCCAAAAGCACTTTCGGAGCCGCCTCCGACAGGATATATCCACTCTCCCGTATCAGCGTAAACGAGCTTAGTATTAATGGACTGCAGGTGTTCCCTGGCTTCGTCCGTCAAAGCAGTCACGGTATAGACACCCTGCGTGAAATTTCCGTCGCACATCTCAACGTCTACCGTAAGTTCATAACTGCCGTTGTTGACGGTGAATCCGTTTGCCAGGAGGCTTTCTTCAAGCATCTGCACGCCTTCTTCGGAATAGTAGATGCTGACTTTGTCGCGGTGCGTGATCTGCGCGACGGCAAATACTCCTATAGGTACCATGACTGCCACTAGAGCTGCGGCGGCGATTCCGATGCTGAGCTTTCTTCTCCGGTTCAGATCATAGACTTTAGCAGTGTTCTGATACTCAGCTACGTAACGCTCATCGATACCGTTTGTTATATTCATGAATTCTTTTTCGTTCATATGATTCCTTCCTTTCCGTTGATGTATTTCCTTAGGCTTTCTCTCATACGGTGCAGCATGGTCTTGACCTTGCTCTGTGAGAATCCTGTCCGCCTGGCGATATCCGCGACCGGTTCGTTGTACCAGTACCGCCCCAGAAAGACTGCGCGCTTGTCCTTTGGCAGCGTTGCAAGAAACTCATTGATGCACCGGGATATTTCTTCGCTTCGTTCGTCAGTAATACTGCTGCTGTCTGGAATGCACTCATTCATCTCTTGTGTCAGCTCCACGAGCTGTGCCGAGCGCTTCTGTGCCGAATTTTTCTTAATAACGTCAAGAGCTGCATTGCGGCAAAGGGCTGCGAGATAAGCAAACAGATTATCCGGACGGTTTGGCGGGATCGTATCCCAGGCGCGGGCATATGTGTCATTGACGCATTCTTCCGCATCTCTCTGATCTGAGAGAAAGCGCATTGCAAACCTAAGTAACCGACCGTTGTAGCTTCTCATCGTCTCGCTGATTGCTTCTTCGTCCCTGGCGAAATACAGGTCGATTATTCCTTTATCCTCCAATTCGTTATGGCCTCCTTTTGTTCTTTCCCTATAAGTAGATTTTTACATCAAAATGGTTACATGAAAATGCTATAATCGCTCTTGCGGGAGGAATATCAATGGATAAGAAGAGCTTTTTGGGCGACATTCTCATAATCATCGCAGGTTTATTCTGGGGCAGCATGGGAATCTTTGTCCGCCACTTAAACGGCCTCGGATTTACTTCGATCCAGGTTGCCTGCTTAAGACTTACCATGGCAGGAGTCATCTTTGCATTGATCCTTCTTATCAAGGACCCCAAAGGCTTCAAGATCAAGCTGAAGGATATCCCGCTGTTCCTTGCGCTCGGCCTTGTGAGCATACTCTTTTTCACATGCTGCTACTTTACCGCGATCAGGCTCATGACAATGTCCACGGCAGCTATCCTGCTTTACACCTCTCCGATCTGGGTCATGATCCTCGCGATAATCTTCCTCAAGGAAAAGATCACTTTGAACAAGATCATCGCTCTCGTTCTCGCCTTCATCGGATGCGTTCTGGTGTCAGGCTTCGGAGGCAAGATCTCCGTTGTCGGAATCCTGGTGGGCTTGGGCTCAGGCCTAGGTTATGGCCTTTACAGCATCTTCGGAACTTTTGCCCTTCGTAAATACTCACCTTACACGGTGACCACATATACGTTTCTTATTGCAGGCCTCGGCTCCATCTTTGTGGCAAATCCCGCAGATCTTGCTGACAAGATCTCGAAAACAGAGAGCCTTCCGGGCCTTCTGGGTTTTGTGCTCCTTACTTCAGTGGTAACTGCGGTCATCCCGTTCCTTCTTTACACACTGGGGCTGAACAGGACCTCTGCAGGAAAGGCAGCAGTCCTCGCAACCGTGGAACCCGCGGCTGCAACTTTATTCGGCTTCTTTGTTATGGGTGAGATGATAGGACCTGTCGCGATCTGCGGGATCTTACTGGTATTTGCTGCAATAATCGTGCTGAGCATTCAGCGGAAAAAATAATGGGTCTGACCCGTTTTTTACTCCCTGATAAACTTTTTATCCGCTTCGTATTCATCACTGACAAAACGCTCGACTGTCATGTGAAGATCGTATTTCTCGCGCAGCGCAGCAAGCTGCTTCATCATGGGAGATGCATGATGCTCATCTATGGCAGCCTGATCTGTCCATGAATCGATCAGCAGCACGGTCTCGGGATCATCAAGAGGAACAAAATACTGATATCTCAGATTGCCTTTCTCGCTGCGGATAGCATCAGCTATTCCGGACCGTTCCATCTCTTCGGCAAATGCTCTTGCGCTTCCGTTCTGACCTTTGTAATACAGATTAACTGTAATCATATAATTGTTTTCCTGCAAAAGCTTTGCTGTCAGTTGACCGATACGTTTCCGTTCTTAACATTGATCCTTATATAATCCGGATATTCTTCGCCTCTTACGATCGAGATATTCTGTCCCGAAGAACACTCTTCATTGATCTTAATGCTGCCGGTCTTTACCCTGCATTCAATATTGTAGCGGCCTAAGTCCTCGATAGCATCCAGCATAACGTTTCCGGAATTTACACTTATCACCGTCTGATTGAGATTCGTGTTGCTGATATTGGTATTGCCGGCCTTGGTGTTGATCTCAGCCTTAAGGAAAGTGCTGCATCTGATGGTGACATTTCCCGCATCGATAACCTCCGAGAACCAGTCCGCCGTAATGCCGTTCACGCTGACATCCCCGGCCTTGAGAATGATATCAAGGTAATTGAGGATAGTATCTTTGCCGACCGTGACAGTGAGCCTGGGCTTATTTACTGCCATTATGCCGCTCCCGAAAATACTCACCGGCTTCTGTTTAACTGTAAGCGTGCCTTCAGCAAACACCGCATCAGGCTCAAGGTCCTTGGGACCCGTGTAACTGATACCCTTAAGGCCGCTGCCTTCTTCAGCAACAACACTTACGGAGCATGCCTTAAGATCCAGCTTAACTGACTTTATCTCACCACTAAAGTTATCCATTTTAATGCTCCCTATTCTATTAATGGATATGACCCCATAATTATCTGAGATAATTCCATCGCCGTTTGCTTGAATGATTAAACGATTGCGTAACCCTGACTGCTCTGGAAAGTAACATGTGTAACGTTCCTTCCTACTACAACCTCCATGGTAACGATCTCGTCAGGATGGAAAGTCAGTGCTTTCGAGTAGGTCGAATATCTGGAAGATACAGCTGTGAATCCGGGGCCGCGGTCAACCCTGTATTGAATGACAATCTGGCCGGGATGGTAGACGATCTGACGGTTGACACCTGGCTTTGCAAAACGGTTCGGAGTGACCTTGCCGTTATTCAGAATAACTACCGAAGGTTCGCTGCTGGTTCCGTTGCAGGTTACAAACAACAAAGCCTTTCCTTCAGGAGGTGTCTGAGGAGTCATGAAACTTGTGGCAGACATTATGTTTTCTGCTGTATCAGGCTGACCTGAAGTCATGCTCTGATATCCTGAAGTATTTACTATTGCTGCTCTCTCTTGAACCGGGATAGTCCTTGGCTTTTCTTTGACCTGTTTACGGTAGATGTTTACAGCATCCTTGATGTTATCTGCCTCACCGGAGATAACGATATTGGAAAGCTTCTTTATCGTCATTGGACTGGTCTCAGCAAGTGATAACTCACATCTGCCATATTCACGGTAGTAAGCTTCCAACTCATTTTTAGACTTTTCCAGTCTCTCCTGCTTCTCACGGATCTCACCGTCTCTTAATTGATATTGTCTCGATGAGTAATCCTTGTAGCGCTTTCTTCCATTGACCTCCAATATAATGCCTGTAACAAGAAATGCGAGGTAAACAGCAACAATGATTATACCTATAAGATAGTCCTGTTCTGTAATAAAACCGACACCCATCAGGGCCACGTACAAGCCCGGAGAAATAGCGGCGCCGATCATGATCCTTCCTATGATCTTAAAAACCTTTCCATCAGAGCCTTCGACTGCAGGCAAAACTTCTTGTGACAGTTGTTCTATCTGCTCAGGAATCTTCTCGAGATCAATATACTGGGGCTGCTTCTTGTGGAAGTAGTCATACATCCTGTCTAATTCATCAAGCGTGGCATTACGGGTATCGTCCTTTTGCTCTGCCACAGCCGGCTGCGCTACTATCGGCGCAGGTTCTGCCACTGCCGCCGGGGCCGCTGCAGCCACCGGTTCAAAGTTGGTTGGAGCGCCGCACTTCTTACAGAATCTGTCATCATCACTTAATTGGGTACCACATTTTGAACAAAAAGGCATAATGAACCTCCGCTATAAAAGAATCCATAAGGACAGGACGTTTAGATTGTCCTTTATTAAGAAAAGTATAGCAGAGGTCAAGGTGATTGTTAAACGCTTTTGACATCTTGCGTGTGCGCAAAACCAATCTTTTGGGAAGATGATATGCGGAGCTGATATGCGATCAGAAGAGCGACAGCAGCTCCTAACACCGCAGTTGTAATAACGCTTGCTTCGATACCATACGCGCCGCCGTTTAAGATGTTTTCGCCGACGGAACTCATATTGAATACAGAGGCGGTGATCTCGTCGTTGCCGCTCAGATTGAGTCCCATAATGCTGTAAAGAATATAGTTCCATACCGAATGCAGTCCGCAGGCTGCCCAAATGCTCCTGAAGCGGATCGTGAGAAGCGAGAAGACGAGCGATATCAGGATAAGATTGATGACTGCCGTTACCGCGATGGCGGGGCTGCTGAAGTCCATGTTAAAGATATGGGGAATGGTAAAAAGGGCTGTGCTTACACCGACAGCAAGAGGAACAGATCTCTTCTGCAAGAGCTGCTGGACGATGCCTCTGCAGAGCACCTCTTCCATGGCGCCCTGGAAAACAAAGCCTCCGAACATGAGTGCGACCATTGCGGAGTCGATGTTTTCGAAAACACCGTTAAACCTGATCGAACCGGTAAGAACCGTCAAGCCGACTGAGATCACCAGAAGGACCGCGCCGGCAATAGCTCCCGCGAAATAGCTTAAGGCAGGTTTTGCAAAGCCGAGTTCTGCCAGAGTTTTTCTCTGAAACAGTTTCCAGAGAAGAATGATTATTCCGATCATGATGCCGTATCCGAAGTAGGTGATCAGCGTGATCGTGTTATCTTCGAACATCTCGCCTTCTAACGGATTCTTGCCGCAGGCAAAGTGGACCGCGATGACAATGCCTTCACAGGCCAGTTCAGAAGCGAACTTGAACACCCAGAAGATCAGTATGACCTTGATGACATACAATACCTTCGGCATATCGGTACGGCTGTTGAACGGGCTGATGTTCTTTATGAATTCTTTTATCTTGTTCATGGGAAACTCCTTTTTTGAGCGCATTAAGAGAAGCGGCGTGGTGACACCGTTTTTATTTGTCAGACTATTTGGGGATCAGATCAAGCGGGGAAGCCGTTGATGATGAAAAATACGATCATTGAGATTATGTCTATGGCCAGCAAAATGCCGAAGCCTATGAGGAACCACTTAAGGGCTGTTTTCGCGCGTTTGCCGTTCTTCTCGGTAAGGACTCTCTGATCGATAACGTCGGCCATTGTCTTATGATCATCTGTCTTGACCGGCTCGATTCCTTTAAGAAGATAATCAGTTGTAACTTCGAAAATATCGCTCATGATGACGATCTTATCAAGGTCAGGGGCTGCCTGTTCACTCTCCCACTTAGATACGGACTGCCGGGATACCCCGACCTTGTCAGCCAGTTCTTCCTGGGACATGCCTTTTGCTTTTCTTAGGCTCTGTATTCTGTCAGCAATTGTCATTTATTCCACCTCCGGGTTTTGCTGCCCCAAGATTAGCAATTCGTGCCAAAACATCTCTACCAACCTGACTTGGAATATTGTCAACCGGCAGTTGCAACCCCAGTATTTTCAAGCTTTTTCCTATTTTACTGCAGAAAAACCACGTCAGCCAACTTATGGGAACTTGCCCGAATTTATATATTCACGCGTTACAAGTCTATCTCAAACTCTTCGTAATACTTGCCGCCGTGACTCTCATCGTTGTAAATGAGTTTTACGGTATCTTCGTCTATCCATTCTACATCGAAAAACACTTCTTCATTAAATCCGCTGCCTTCATATTTCCAGATGACATCACCGTTATAGATCACATGTGGTCTGCTGGCATAGTCATATTCTACGATTATCGTATTCTCTCCGTTGAGCGAGGAATACTTCTCCTGCCTGTTACCGCATGATATGACACTGCAGGCAACAATGCATATTAAGCAGAATAAAAATACTTTTCGCACTTCTTTACACCCAATCTTATCAATATCCTTGAATACCGCTTTTGTCAAACTGATATGCTTTAATTAAGTTCTTTCTCGAGTATGATGATCGATTCCTCGTGCTCGCCGATCATCTCCACGGAGATCTTATTTACCGTGCTCGCGAAAACATCCCGCTTACAAATGACCGCGCTAAACGCATCGTCCAGCGCCGCCTCCGTCTCAATCTTTCCGACAGTCATGTGCGGATCATATTCAAAGTCAATTCCATGGGGCGCAAACTCATTCTTATAGAGCTCCTCATGAATCTTCACGATCTCTTCCGCTCCCTTTGTCATGTTAAGGAGAAGGAAATTTCCGCCCGGCACACTGTGCTTTGCAAAGCCCTGCATCTCAATATCAAACGGCCCGACAGACGCAAGCCTTCTGTCCAGGATGCCCGACAGTTCCTCGTTGCTCATGTCTGACTCAAACGGGAACACGATGGTAATATGCGGCCTGACGAGCTTCGCCAAAGGATCAAACCTGTCCCTGACAGAATCGATCACATGCATATTCTCGAATTCCGGAAATATCATTACCGTTCTAAGGCTCATGGATTATCCCCTTATCATGGGGTCTGACCCCTATACTTTATTCTTCCTGATAATCTACAAATTCCTGCGCAGACTGTCTGATAGCCTCATCAAGAGATTCGTTTGCAGCAACTTCTTTTAGAACGTCTATATACTCATCTGGATTGTCAGAATCATTTATACAACGGTTAAGCATCCACAGGGTATGCATAGAAGGTGCACGTTTAATGGATTGAATGAGTAACGGTATGTATTCCGGATCAAACTTTTCGATAAAACGAACCATGGCACCGGGCATTCCAAAATCATCAAGGGGATGTTTTTCCATGATGCGCAACAGATCTTCCACTATCTCGAAACCTGCGCCTTCGGCCTTTATTCTCCCCATGATCTCGTACATCTCATATTCGAAATCATCGGTTCCAACAAGTTCATCAAGCTTCTTAATCAACTCATCAACCATAGTCATGCCTCCTTTAATGCTTTTGCTTCTTGTATATCATAGCAGTTATTCCCAAACCGTTGTGTCTACTTTTGCTTGACTAGTGCATTTGTACACACGTTTGTACAACACCCGCCGTACTTTTGCTGTACAAATGCCGGGAAATCAACGTTTTGTACACACATTTGTACAACACCTGCCGTACTTTTGCTGTACAAATGCCAGGAAATCAACGTTTTGTACACATGTTTGTACAACACCTGCCGTGCTTTTGCTGTACATATGCCGGGAAACCAACGTTATGTACATATGCCCTAAGCATTTCCCCTTCACAAATCACTTTAGCACCCATTAGGCCTTACACCTCAACAGTAAATAATGCGTGGAAGTAATTCCTTCTGGCCATCAGTTCGTCGAAGGTGCCCTGCTCTTCGATCCTGCCGTTCTTCATTACGAGGATGCGGTCAAATCTCTTCATGAGCTTCTCATCGAGTGAGTGCGTGACAACGAGCCTCGTGAGGCCTTCAAGATCAAGGATATCGGAAGAGACCTTGAATGCAGTCTGGGAATCAAGTGCCGCAGTTATCTCGTCAGCCAAGAGGACAGATGAATCCTTAAGAAGGCTCCTGGCAATGGAGATCCTCTGCTTCTCGCCGCCTGATAAGCCGCTGCCGTTCTCGCCGCAGAGGTAATCTTCGCCTCGTTCTTTTATAAGTCCGCCGAGATTTGCGCGCATCACTGCCTGCCGGACCTTTTCTTCGGGGAAATCCCTGAACATCGTGATGTTGTCCTTTATGGACGAATTGAATACGAACACGTTCTGCTGTATCGATGCCACCTGATCGAAAAGCGAATCCGAAGATGAATCCTTAAGATCTTCATCGTCCCAGCTTATCTTTCCGCTGTATTCGGAACCGCATGCACCGGACAGGATGAGATTTAGAAGAGTTGACTTGCCGCTTCCGGAAGAGCCGACGATCGCATAGGATTTTCCGGCTTCAAAATCAACTGAGATGTCGTGAAGGATCTCTTTGCCTTCTTCGTAAGAGAAGGAGACGTTTTTAAGGGAGATGCTTTTCGAGAGCTTGGACAGAACTTTATCACCGCCTGTATATGAACTCTTTTCGAGCGCGCCAGAGACCTTTCTGATAAGGGCATCGGCTGCTTTCCTGCCGGCAAGAAGGCCGGGAAGCTCGGCGACCGGTGCTACCACGAAGTTCATGAGGTTTACGAACATTATGACGTTACCTGCAGAAAGCCCCTTGCCGGTGAGTGCAAGATACGCACCGACAAAGAAGACCGTGAGCTGTGCGGACATGCCTGACAGCTGACTTAATGTATCGATAAAGATGCGGAGCCTCGTCCTTTTGAATTTGGATGTCTCGAGCTT